>JANXAX010000117.1 GCA_025062175.1 Anaerolineae bacterium
AGAGACGCATATGATTGAAAGTAGCCGCCATTTTTGCGAGTGCGGTGTGTCGTCGGCCGCATAAGGCCAGGTACAGGATGGCCACCACGAGTACCGCACCCAGCGTCACGCTCACCCTGCCGAAGGTATCCAGAGGTCCCGTCCCCAACATATCGGCGATATTGGCCGTGGCCTCGACACAGCGGAGCGTCCAGGTCAGCGGCAACCAAGACAGCCATCCGAGCACCTGGCCGGCGGGCAACCACAGCAAGCCACTCAGGGTGGCCAAGGCACCGCTCAGCATAATCAATGGCTGGACGGGCACGATGAGCACGTTGGCAGGCAGGCTGACGGGCGAAACGCGCCCGAAGTGATAGACGATCACCGGCAAAGTGGCGATCTGAGCCGCCAGGGTGACGGCCAATCCATCGCCCAAGAGACCGCTCAGCAGTGCCGCGACACCCCGCAAGCGGCTGAACGAGCGGTTCAAAACGTCCTCTAGCAACGGCACCAGCCAGATCAGGCCGGCTGTGGCGCTGAAGCTGAGCTGGAAACCCGGGTCGCGCAGCCAGGCTGGATTGACCAGCGTCATCAGGGCGGCGGCCAACATGAGCGAGGTACGCACTTCGGCACGTCGCCCCAGACGCAGCGCCAAAACGTACAACCCACCCATGATGGCGGCACGTACCACGGGGGCATCGGCCCCTGCCAACACGACATAGGCGGCGATGCCCAGGAGCGACACGGACAAGGCAATACCACGGCCCAGCAAGCGGGTGAACACTGCCAGAAGGACACCACACAGGAGCGCGATGTTGGAACCGCTGATCACAATGACATGACTGGTGCCAGTGGCGTTGAATTGCGCGTACAAAGAGGTCGGGATACCACCCCGCTTGCCCAGCAAGATGGCACTCAACAGCGCCGCGTGAGGCTCCGGCAGGATATGGGTGATCACCGCGCTGAGGTGCTGCCTGAAGTCATACAGCGCATGCCAGAAAGGGCTGCCGTGACCCTGATCCAACGCGCGGACGCGGGGGTAGTACATCACCGCGTAGATGCCCTGGCGCGCGAGATAGTCGCGATAATCGAAGTCGGGAAATACACGTGGCGTCACAAGGCGGCCGGTCAAGCTTAGTCGTTCGCCGTAGTGACGCGCTGGATAACGGGCGACACGCACCAGCAGCCACCCATGCACGGCCTCGATTCGGGAAACCGTCCCACTGCCGAGCATGACGGACTCCGCGCGAACGCGCAGCAGCTGAAACGTGTCGCGCACGTCTGGTTCCGCGTCCACCACACCGATCACGGTCAGGTTCTCGTTCATATCTCGGTAAGTGGCCAGGTGGTCGGGGCCGTAAGCTGGCATCGCCAACACGGTACGCGCGCAACCCGCAAGCAGAGCCAGCCAGCCGAGCGCCAACAATCGCGGCACACGTTCGCGCAACCACATCAGCAGCGCCCCCACACCAGGTAGGGTCAGTACGACCAGAACCGGCAGCGGAGGCGCCAGAAGCGATGCGCCCGCCACCCCGCACAGCCATGCCAATCCCAGATAGAAAAGCGTCACAGTGGGTGCTCCAGAGGTCGGTGGACGAGCGCCAGAATCTGCTGCTCCGGCACATGTCCACGGTGTAACTGGCAGGCAAATTGGGCTTCGGCGTGGATGCTAAGATCCGGACTGCTTGCGCGACTGTCAGTGCCAAGATATACGGTCACCCCGGCCGCCAGATAATTTTCAAGAGGCATCCGGCCACATCCGAGGAGATGATTGGAACGTGGACAATGGACGACGGCACAGCGCGCGGCAGCGATAAGGGCGATCTCCGCCTGGGTCACATGTACGGCGTGTACCAGTAATGGACGCGCCTCGAGCACGCCCAACGCGGCCAGGTACGCGAGCGGCCGCTGTCGAGGAACTCGCGCTGGCATCATCCCCAGGGCCGGTATCAAGGGTGCGAAAACACGTCTCGCCCCTGAAAGCTCCCTATGCAGCAGCCATTCCACCTCGAACCTCGACTCCGCTACATGAATGCACAACGGCACTTCTTCCGCGCGACACCACTGCGCTCCGACGCGCAACAAATCCGGGTGACACGAGTAAGGAGCATGGAGCGAGAGGCCCACCTGCATAGCGCCATAATCGGGATGACGACGCACCGTGTCAATGGCAGACTGAGCCTCCCGCAGACGTTCCAAAGCGCGCTTCCGTTCCAGCCCCAACACTTCCAAATAGACGACGCCGCGCAAGCCACTGGCGAGCAAAGGCTCAACACTCAGCCAGGTATGGGTGATATCCCCGACGTGCGTCGTGCCACACGCCTTCAGTTCAGCGATGCCCTGTGCAATCCCGGAGAGAATCTCGTCGCGCGCAAGGTGACGAATTTCCCAACCCACGCGGGTCAGCCAAGGCAGAAACGCGGTGGGATGCTTGGGGCACAGGCGGGCAAGGGTGGTCAGCTCCAGATGGGTGTGGGCGTTGGTGACGTATGACATCCGTGTACCAAGACCGTCAAGCAGCACCTAAGGATGCCAGCTTCGATGTGATCATGCACCCTAGCCTTCGGAGTGTCAAAACAACGGATCAGGGCACCCAGGGCCGATGGTTCAGTCACTTTCTCAGCCAGACTTTGGTGGTCTTGCTCGATGTTGCCACGCGATGATCTCACCGTGTACCATGCTGTGGAAGGGTTGGGTGAAAGAGATGGTATAGGTTGCGTCTCCGTTCCTCCGCCCCAAATTGGGATGCTCCGGATAGGGCTCTAATGAAGCGGGGCAGGGCAATCACCTGTCCGGGAACAAAGGATGTGCAAAAATCATCTCTCATGATATACTTTACCTTTGAAAGTCCCTGGAAATGGCAGCGATGTTGAGTAAGAGAGATAAAGGTGAGGAGGAAATGTTTCGAACAAGCTGGTGGCGCTGGATTGTGTTGTTTGTAATTGTGGCCGGTCTGACGAGCAGTGGTGGACACATGCCGGCTCTGGCCCAGGTGAGGACACCCTCTCCAACCTTTACGGCAACACCGTACCCGACATACACACCCTATCCGACTTATACACCATATCCCACCTATACACCGTATCCGACCTATACACTCTACCCCACTAACACACCTTATCCTACCTACACCCCTTACCCTACGTACACAGTTTATGTCACTCCGACGCCCAGCGCCACACCTACCGCGACCCCTACAGTTACGCCAACCCCGACACCGCCGCTTCCCCTGGTCACCGCGCTGGTCGATCTGAATGTTCGCAGCGGTCCGGGCGTCGAATATCCGCGCATTGGTGCCTTGTTAAGAGGGGAGACAACCCAGGTGACCGGACGCAGCCCGGATGCGCTGTGGTGGCAGATCGTCTATCCGCTCGGGTCTCCGGGAGGGCGCGGTTGGGTATCCGCCAGGCCACAATATTCCAGCGCGGTGAACGTGGAAAACGTTCCGGTCGTCCCGCCTCCCCCTCCACCACCCACGGCGACTCCCACACCTACTGCCACGCCGACGCCACGGTTGGAGCCGCCGGTCATTTTCAGTTTTTGGGCAGACCGCTACGTGATCAACCAAGGCGAGAAAGTGACGCTCTATTGGGATCTGGCAAATGCCCAAGCGGCCTACCTGCGTTATGATGGCGAGGAAAAAGGTGTGGTTGCACCCGGCAGCATCACCTTGTCACCGAAGAAGACGACTGTGTACACCTTGCGCGCCTATAATGCTGCTGGCGAGACGATTCGGCAGCTGGTGATCACGGTGGTCACGCCTGGACCGTCTGAAACCCTTTTGGACCTGATCGCCGCTGCCCCCTCAGCACTGTGGACGAGCAATTTGGGCGGCACTGTGTTGATCTGGGGTGTTTTGGACGAAGTGGCCGGATATGCTGTCTGGCGGGACAACCCAGAGCTGGAGGACGGCAGCCGACCTGCCCGCGTGCTTGAGACCCGGCCGAGGGCGGCGCCCAACGGCGATATCGCTGGTCAATTTTTGTTGCCGCGCCCCATTCGTCCAGGGGATCGCTTCCGAGCGCAGGTGGGATTCTTAGCGGGGAACGTCGGCAACGTCCGTTTCGCGGTCGCTGCGGGCAACGCTTTGCCCAGCGCCACGATACTGGCCACCATCCCAGACGGCGCCGGCGATGGCACATTGCGCACGATTGACATCGACCTGAGTGGGGTGGCCGATAGCAACTTCCTTTGGATCGGGGTGCTGGCTGACACACCCGGCGCCGGAAAAGGGGCGGTGTGGATCAACCCGCGCATTGAACAGTGATACAGCAACGACCAGGCGATTTGCGCCAAGGCGCTGATCGAGACCGTGCCCCATCGGCGGTTGAGGCAGCCGCCGCGGTCACACAGGGATGAGCGTGATGTGCTCCAGCATCGCGTCGATCTCTTGTTCGGAGAGCGCACACGGCACAAATGACGTGACGTTAGCCACGGCGGCTGCCATTCCATAGCGGAAGCACTCTTCCGGCGGCCAACCGCGCAACCGTGCGCTGATCAGAGCGGCCGTCATCGCGTCTCCTGAACCCATCGGATTGATCACCTGAACTTGGGGAGGGCGTGCTACCCAGCGTTTCTCTTGGGTGGCGAAGAGTGCACCTTCCTCGCCCAAGGTAATCACCGCCCAGCGAGCGCCTGCTTGCAACAGCGCATCCAAAGCGGCCAGCTGCTCCGGCAGCGTCTCCAGCGGGCGGCCCAAATATTCGGACACTTCTTTGCGGTTCGCCTTGACAATGGTCGGTCGGGCAGGCAGGCCCAGACGCAACGCTTCACCGTAAGTGTCCAGCAGTGTCGGCAGGCCGCGCGCTGCGGCGGCGTGGAGAAATTCTGGCACCAGCGCTGCCCCTTCCTGCCCTGGAGCGCTGCCACAGATACACACGGCGGTGGCCTCTTCGATTGCCCGAGCGAAAGTAGCCCGCACCACTGCGAGGTCCTCGGGGGTGAGCACCGGCGGCGGTGTGAAGTAGCCGCGCTGTTCATAATGCTGATCGACGATCGTGATCGACACGCGGGTTTCGCCACTGATCCAGGCGATGACAGCCTCCAGTCCGTCTGCCTCCATTAACGCGGCGTGATGCCGGCCTGACCATCCCCCTAATAGCGTGAAAGCGCGGGCCGGCTGCCCCATGCCTTTCAGCGCGCGGGCAACATTGGTGCCCTTGCCGCCTGCCACGTGGGTGACGCGCTTGACCTCAGTGCGATACACTGGCTTGATCTCATCTACAAAGAAAGAGGTGTCGACCAGAGGATTCAGAGTCACACATAGGATCATAACGGTTTTCCCCAGTGCGTTTTTCAGTGTATTTCTCTTTGCCTCTTCCAAGGCTTCACGCTACAATCTGTCCGATTTTGCGCCAAGAAGCTCTCGAAGCGGGTTATGTGGATCATTGTGCTGTTCTTCGCCGCCGGAATACTGTTGGGACGCCTGCTACGCACTCACGCGTCGCTGATCCGCTTGGCGGATCAGCTGGCAATGGTGAGCATCTTGTTCCTCCTGTTCGTTTTGGGTCTCTCGGTGGGTCTCAACCGAGAGGCGTTGGCACATTTCGGGACGTTGGGACTGCAAGCCGCTATGTTGACAGCAGGCGCCATTGCCGGCAGTGTGGCAGCTGTCCAGCTGCTCAGCCTGTCCTCGAGAAGGAAACGATGAAGAGCAGCCTTATCATTTTGGTATGTTTCGCAGCCGGCGTCCTGACGGGCTGGCTGGTGCCCCTGCCTCGCTCGCGGGAACTGGACGATTACACCCTTTACCTCCTATGTGCTCTCCTGTTGTTCGTCGGCATCAGCGTCGGAGGTGACCCCCATTTCTGGCAAAGCGTACGGCAGCGGGATAACCTGCACATGGCCCTGCTGCCTCTCCTGGTGGTGCTCGGGACGTTGTTCGGCGTCGCTGTTGTCTCTTTGTTGCTGCCCGCACTCCCCCTGCGCGACGCGCTGGCAGTGGGCGCTGGATTTGGCTATTACAGTCTTTCCAGCGTGCTACTCACCCAGATGCGCGGCGAGACGCTGGGGGTGATCGCCTTGCTGGCCAATCTCATGCGTGAGGTCGCCACGCTGGTGCTCGCCCCCTTGTTGGTGCGTTTTTTCGGCAAGTTGGCGCCGATCGCGTCTGGGGGTGCCACTGCGATGGACTCCACGTTGCCGATTATCGTGCGCTTCTCCGGCAAGGAGTACTCTATTGTGGCTCTGTTCAGCGGCATCGTGCTCACCGCGGCGGTGCCCTTTTTGATCTTAATCATCCTCGCCGTATGACGATGGTGGATTTCTGACACAGGCGGGTGAGACCCAATCTCACCCCTCTCACCGAAGCCCAACGTGGTGTCCCGAACCTTTAATCCCCCACGGTAAACTCGCCTGAGGCGCGCAAATTGCCTTCCACATAAATTTCCACGCGATAGCGCCCGATCAGCAGCCCGAAAGGCGTGTGCTCCACTGGTACTTTCACCGCCAGCTGGTCATAGTGACCGCTTGCATCCCCGTGCCAGGTCATCACCTGATGGTGAAGCGGCAGCTCCACTCCGTTGAAATAGACCTTGAGCACAATCTGTTCCCCTTCGGAAACATCCTGATAGTCAAACAGCACGTTCACCTGCTTGGTATCCGCAGGAAAACGATCGCCGACCTGATAGCTGGTTACTTCGCCAGTGTGCTCAACAGTGGGCACACCAAAGGTGAGACGGGTGATCCGGGCACGCGTGGTGCCGGGATAGGGTTTGCCACGGTATTGTAACGAGACGAACGATTCCTTGAGCAGTAACATCGTTTCGGACAAACCGGGGTGCGGTCGCACGACCTGCAGGCGTTCCGCATTGCGGATCGCCTGACGGAAGTAGTACGCATCCGAACTGAGCGGATATGCGGCAGCGTGCTCAATCGCCTTGTGGATTTCGGCTAACCCTTCCTGGAGTTTGCCCATTGCCATCAGGATCTCTCCTAGCACCAGGCGCGCCCCAAACTGCTTCATTGGAGACAGCTCAATGACGCGCTGGATGGCAGCGAAGGCTGGTTCGTACTCGCCTAGAAGGTAGAGTGCCCAGCTGAGATTCCAGTGGGCATGATAGTTATCTGGTTGGAGCTCCAGCGCACGCCGATAATCGGCCACCGCTTGGCGGAGTGAGGCATCCCGCATTGCTGCATCACCTCCGCCAAACAGCAGTGCCTCTCCCTTGAGGGCATAAGCATCACCGCGCGTTATATAGGCCGCAGTATAGTCGGGACGCAATGCAATCGCGCGGTTCAGCTCGACGATAGCTTGATCCGCGTTTTCTAGCACCGCCTCGTATCGCAATCGGGATTCTTCCTGCATGGCGTACATCACCATAATGCGGCCAGATACATAAGCCTCCAAGGCCTGTGGCGCGATCTGCGGGATGGGTTGCATGGCCGTGAGCACCGTCCACACAAGGATAAAGCTCAAGTTGGCACTGCCCA
>JANXAX010000118.1 GCA_025062175.1 Anaerolineae bacterium
GCACATCGCGCGCAATCGTCGCCGCTAACAGCGCCATAGAAGTGGCGAGCCGGTCTGCGTCGGTCGGAGGTGGCAGGGAACATACCAGCACGGAATCAGCTACATAACGAACAGAGCGATCCATCCCCGTCTCCGGAGCGGTGACCGCCACCACCACGTGCTCCGCGGTGAGTTCTCCTCTCGGTGTCAGCTGACTGGCAACAGCAAAGACTTGTACGACGCGCTGTGCCGCCGGGTCGCCGGCGCGGATGACGTAGCGTGTGCCGTCGGCCAGTTTCAGCAAGTAGCCTGTATCGGGAAAGACAAGCTCAGCCGCCACGTGTGCCTGTCTTCAGCCGACTGGTCGGGAAGAAGCCGCGTCGCTCTGCCTCGGTACACCAGGGATTCGGCCAGACCAGATGGCCAGAATGGGCATAGTTGTCCGCAACGCAGCCGGTGCGACAGCGGCGTGCCACGACACACACACCACACACGCCCGGATAGTGCGCCGCGTCCGAGAGCAACTGGCACAACTCCAGGAGGCGCGGATGGTGCAGCCAGATGTCGCGGATACTGGATTGCCCCAGATGACCGTACACCAGTTCAGGGATAGTACGACCGATGCCGCACAGGGCGATCTCACCACTGCCCAGGATGCCCAGGATGCTCAACACGCCACAGTCCCCCACCTCAGCACCGGTGTCCAGCAGGTCTTCGATTGATTGCAGCGCCAGGGGCAGATGGAGGATCAGGCGCAGCGGCACTTGCTTACGCAAGGCGCGCAGCTGTGCTGCTAGCGCTAGGATCTCATCGACATCGAGCGTCTCACCATGCTGGTGCATGGCAATGCCGCGCCCGACGCTCATCACGGGGTTGAACTTGACCGAGCCCGCGCCGCGTTCGGCAGCCAGCTGGACGAGCGCTTCCACCTGAGCTACGTTGCCACGATGCACCGACATAATGAGCTGGGTGTTGGTGTAACCCGCCTCGACCAGATAGCTGAGGCCACGCAGCGCTGCCTCCCAGGCGCCTGGCATCTGGCGGAAGCGGTCGTGGGTAGCGGCATCGGCGCCGTCCAGGCTGATTGAGATGAAGCGCAGCCGCGTGTTTGTCTTGAGATGGCGCGCCACCTCGGCGCTGAGCAGGGTGCCGTTGGTCTCCATACTGAGCTCCAGCTCCTCCGCGCTGAGCATGTCCACCAGTTCTACGAAATGGGGATGGAGCATCGGCTCGCCGCCGGTCAGCTTGGCGCTGGACAGGCCCAGTGGCTTGGCCTCGCACACCGCTCGACGCAGCAGCTCCGGGTCGATCACATCTCCGGGCGAAGGTCGGCCATCGACAAAGTGCGGCACAATCCAGCAGTGGCGACAGGCGAGGTTGCAGCTGTTCGACAGGTAGAGATAAAACGCGCACAGTGGTGGTACGCCGTCGGGCAGGTCGAGCACTCTTGCAGGATCCATTTTCTGCGACGATGGGGCACAGATTGTCATCGTTCCCGCCAGGACCGGTATAGGCGATAGCAGCTCAGCTCATCCCGTCCGATGATACGCCCGGTGCGCGCCATCACCGAGGCCGGACAGCCGCCGACACAGAAACCAGTGTATGGACAATCGGCGCATTCGGACAGCGCACTGAGCGGGATATATTGCCGCGCGCGCACCACATTAATCGCTGGATGGCTGGTCCAGACATCCTTCAGCCGGTTGACACCGATGACTCCCATGGTCAGCTTGGGCAGCATGTTGCAAGGCACCATTGTCCCGTCGTGCAATACCGCCATTTTGGTGAACACGCCGCTGCACGAGACGAGCTTGCCGCGCCCCGGCATGCCAGACTCGCCGCGCGCCAGACATTCTTCGATCTCCCGAAATATGCGCGCACGTGCCAATGGTCCGGCACTGGCACTGATGCGTCCTCCATAGCGCTTGTTTAAACGAGTCAAAGTCTCCATAGCGCGCCGCCGCTCCGCCTCGGTCAGCACTACGTCCTGGCCATAACAGCGTGCCGTGCCCATCTGTTCCACCTCGTTGGTGCTGAAGCCAGGTAGTCGGATGTCTTCCAGCAGCAGCCGCGCAATGGCTTCCAAGTCGTCCACATTATGCCGGTTGATGGTGACGCGCGCGGTGACTGGAAAGTCATTCGCCTTGAGCAGGCGCAGCGCATGCAGCGCGCGCTCGAAGCTGGCCGGTGGACGGCTACGATCGTGCACCGCGGCACACGAGCCGTCGATGGAGACCTGGATGCTGTCCAGGCGCAGCCGCCGCTTGCCAACGGCGAATTGCGCGATCGTCCGCTCGGTGATCAAGGTGCCGTTGGTGAGGAGCGTGTAGCGCATGCGATTGGCGATGATGCCGTCGATCAGCGTGAACAGGTCGGGACGGGTGAAGACCTCACCGCCGGAGAGACACACGCGCTGCACGGCTGCCGCACCTGCCTCTTCGAAGAAGCGCAGCCAGCGCTCGGTAGGCAGGTCGGACAGGGCGGTCATCTCATCGGCATAGAAGCAGTAACGGCAGCGCAGGTTGCAACGACCGGTGAGCGCGATGTCTAGCTCGCGCGGCGCACTGCCCACACCAGGCCACGGAGCGGTCAGGTCGAGCGGGGGCAAGATCTCAGGCTTCATTGACGGCGCGCACCTCGTGCACGAATCCATCGCGCAGTGACCCCAGGAAGGCAATCACGTCCTGCCGCGCCTGCTCCGGAGTGACCCCTTCGTAGTGGGCGACCAAGTAGGCGGCCAGCTCCTCGACCGTGCGCGGTTCGGCGAGCAAGCTCCATAGCACCCGCCCGGTAGGATTGAGAATGGCAGCCTCATCGCGGTCGGGGTCGAACAGGATGGCGCCGTCTTCGCCCTCATCGCGACACGACACGACCGGGTTAGCTTGATAGTAGCGTGGTGCGCTCATCGGTTGGGTTCCTCCTTGCTGACAGTCGGTTGCGGCCAGATGGGATATCCCACCAGTCCTTCTTCGACCAATATCTCGATTAACGCGGTCACGTCGGCCTGGACGCTGGGCGGCACGTCGCGAAACTGCTCACACAGCACGGCGGCGATCGCGGCAACGTCGCGCTGCCCGTCGATCAATTGCCATATGGCCAGGCCGGTCGGATTGAGTGCCAGCGCACCAGCCGTGTCCGGATTGAACAAGACCGCCCAGCCGTCCGGCTGGACGCGACACACCGCAGTGGGGTTGCGGATCGGAACGGCTTGCATCCGCTAAACCAGGCGAAATAGATAGGCACGCAGCTGGCTCCAACGATTCTGCTGTGCCACGCGTTGTGCCATCCGCGGATCACGCCGCAGCATCGCCCACAGCAGCGGCAGCACCTTTCCCAGCCGAGTGACCCAGCGTAGTGGGTAATAGAGCAGGATGCGCGGCGAGCCGGCGGGCACACGATAAGTGTAGGCCAGCTCGCGCCGTGGCGCAAACGCTGCGCGCATCAATGTCCGGAGGCGCTGGCTGGACGTCCGTCCGCTCCACAGCTGGGTCACCGGCTCGAAGCGCCAGATGTCGTCCGGTGTTGCCAGGCCGGTGATGACAGTGGTGACGGCGTCCACGGGGGCATCCTCTGGGCGCAGGCGCCACAGCACCTCCAGCGGCACTGGAACGGCGAGCAGCGTGTGCGCCACCTGCAACGCCAGCCCGACACAGCGTTCTAGTCCCCACTCGGTGCTCTGCCGCACCACTGCTGGCCAGTCCAACGTCGTGCGATAGTGACGCACTGTCTCGGCGATGTCGCAGAGTCCCAGCAAGCTCCCTAAAGCACGGTGGGAGAACAGATGCGCACATAGGTGTAGAAGCAGGTGCTCAGGCGCCAGCACCCGCACCGGCATCCCTGCATATGCCACCTCGCGCGTCGCCGCCCACA
The DNA here is from genome assembly GCA_025062175.1 of Anaerolineae bacterium. Lineage (GTDB taxonomy): Bacteria > Chloroflexota > Anaerolineae > 4572-78 > NAK82 > NAK82. The sequence continues at coordinate 3,850 of JANXAX010000118.1, forward strand.
ACGCTGCATAGTCGAAGCACACCGGCCAGTCGGGGTTGAGCAACGCGGTGTGAAACTCAAACAGTACCCCGCGCGGCGTGGCATAGCTGACATGGCGCATGGGCTGTTCTACCTGCTGATAATGGTCGGGCAGCGGATGGATGCCCAGCGGCGCCAGGGAGTCGCCCAGGCGGGCTAGGTCAACGGGTTGTACCAACACATCCACATCTCCCATGGGTCGCCAGCCAGGGTGGGGATAGACGAACCAGGCAAGATGCGCGCCCTTGAGCAGGACGACGGGAATGTCAGCAGCGGCGAGCGCTTCCAGGACACGGCGCAGCCAATACCCCAGGCGCACGTTGGAAGCAGCGGTCTCGAGATATGCCCGGCGCAGCAGCTGCGCCTCCGGGGACGGCAACGCGTCTATTAGACCTGTCTGGACCAGGCGGCCGTATAACAGCGCAGCAGTGCCGCTTTGTATGGCACATCGCGCAACATGCTGCCAGACGGCTCCAGAGAGCATGTGCCGAACATGCTGCGTACCGGTTTCTACGTCGGTGTGGACCAGACACGTGCACAAAAGAGATAGAAGTTGATGGAAAGACTCAGGGTGTTTCGGCATTCGGCAGAGATGACCCGGCTTGGTTTATCCCAAAAGTATCACTCCATAAGTTTTACCAGGGACTTATCTGACCTGGACAAATGATATGTTCTTTGCGACAAAATTCCGGTGGAAAACTTCCATATACACATTTCGTTCGACCTGCGGCGATTTGCTGATCTCCCAGGCGCAGGGCGCGCGGCGGCTGGTAAGGTAGAGGTGAGGAATTGGCATCAAGTTGCATAGCGGCAAGGTTTTTACACTCTCTCTTTCTGTCTTGTTCTTGCATCTCCAGACGACCTCCCAACACAGTTGCATATGCTCGATAACCCCATTGATCAGCGGTTTCCAACCCACCTTTCTCTGCGCTACGCCGCTGGGACAAAGTTGTCCGACGGCATCTGTCTCAGGCAGACACCTTCGTTAGTCTCGACCAATCCCGTTTATTACCCCAACCAGGGCATGTGACATTGGGTGGTGGTGTTATTTATCCGGCTGTGCCGTCGAGATTCTTCTTATGCGCCATCCTTTTTCAGCCTTTCTCCAGACATTCTGCAGTAAGCATAGCTTTACGACAATGGCACATTTCCGGATCCACAGTAACCTGGGGATGGGGCGGTTCCAAGGGAACAGACCAGGGATGGGAAAGCATTAGCCCCGGCCCAACAATCTCCGCGCCCGACGTGCTGGTCTCCCAGACGCAAGGCCTGTGGTGGTTGGTAGGGTGGACGCAGAGCTGTGTTATTTGGCTGTATATCAATCAACAGAGTTTTGTTCTTCATGTCTTATCCCTCCGCTTGCCTATCTTCGCGATAGTTCTGGCAACACAACCGGGCAACAGAGGAAGCAATCCTGCACAACGGGATATGTTAGGAAAGAAGCCATATATTGTGACGACGCCCTGGTAACCACTTCCGAATTCCGAATTTTGTCCGTTCCACAGCAAGGCGTTAATCCCCTGGCGCAAGGCGGGTGGTGGCTGGTGGGGTGAACAAGAAATATCTGATTGCGTGCATTCAACAGACATTCTCCCGCCCCATAACGCTCTTTAGGCAAAATTATGGTGTCTTTATTAAAATCTGTCAAGTTTAAGGGGTGCGTGTGCCAATAGATCGTTACCAGGTGATAGAGGGGATCTTGACAAAAGACGGCACCCCTTGGATCCATGAGTTATGGGAAACTCTGTAGCAGGAGCACCGCCTATGGCCGAACTGGCTCAGGAAGGATACGCGATGAACGCCGTGGAGGCAAGGAAGCGACGGGTGCGCCGTTATCTGGAGTGCGACGGTATCCGCGCCACGGCACGCCGCTGGCACACCGCGCGTCAGGTGGTGCGCAAAGTGGGGGAGAAGTTATCCAGCGGAAGGAAAGCGTGAATGGAAGATTGTGCATCGTCCTTGTCGCGCGCCACGTCAGACCGCGCCCTAGCACGAGCGCGCCGCACTGTGGGCGCGGGAGGCGACTGGTTTGGGCCGGCAATGTCTGATCTCGTACTTCCAGGCATTTGGCCTCACCCTCTCGCCGCCCACCATCCACCACATCCTGCGGCGCAATCGGCGTGGCGCCCAGAGTGTGCGGCGACTGCGCGTTTAGCCGGCGCTGCGGACGTGAGAGGTGAGTGAACTCTCCCATCTCATCCCCATGGACGTGAAGCACCTCCACGACCAGGGCTGTCCCGGCATTCATTGCACCCCCCGTTGGCGGCAGCAGCTGCCGCACTTCCGTTGGACAGCTTGCGATGAGCGCACCCGAGTTTGTTGCCTGGCTTTCGGCCACACCTTGAACCGCATCCACGCTTGGGTCTTCCTGATCTGGGCTTTGGCGCGGTTGCGCCTGTGAAGAGTAGAGACGCCGGTGATCTTGCCGAGCGATTGAGGATGGGAGTTGGACGGGGACAATCTGCAGCGCGTCGAGGAACTGCGCTAACGCCTCTTGGCGTGGCTGGGAGGGGTATTGCGGCGCTATCCCGTGAGGCACAAGGGCTGCAATGGTCGGATGGGACGCAGTCATCACACCGAGGATAGGGCGTTTTTTCTCCAGCTTCTATCGGCTGCAGGTGCAGGACGTGCACCAATTCGTGACGCTCAGCGTGTGCTGGATGTCCGTGGATAAGGGGGTCGTCCGCACAGCGGGATGGAGATGAAAGACCACCGTTTTTGGCGGTGTTACAACGGTTGGGGCATCCTAGGGATGCGCGGATGGCCCTCCTGTCGCCGGCATTGCTGGATGCCGTCAGTGCCGATCTGGTTCTCGCCGGTGACTCGGAGATACTAGTAACGGTCTGTTAGCCTGTTTAGGTCCATACTCTTGTTTCACGGGTATATGCTTGGGCCTGGGGTGCGGGAAGGATAGCGTCTTGCGCACGTGGTGGATGCCGGGGACCCACGCCGCGGTGCGCCCCCAAGCCCAATCCGAAGCCACTGTGTGGCACACTACTGTATTGCCGCAGATCAATGTACCAGTGGAATGCTTCCTCTGGCAATCCTCCCTGGTGGATATACTGCAACGAGAAGGACATCATGGCAGCGGTCATCGGCAAGGCCAAGTTCACCGACCCCGAGCACGTTGAGTGGTGGAAACGGCTGGCCGAGCTGCGCGATGCTGGCTGCTGGAACGAGGACATCAACTCGCTCGACTATCAGCAGGGTATGGACCGCTTTGTGCAAGGTCAGGCGGCGATGATCTTCGGCAACGACACCTTCCTGAAAGGCTGGGCTGAGACGATGGGCAGTTGGGATAACATCGGGGTGATGCTGGTGCCGAAATATGCCACTGGTAAGATGGCCAGCCAATATATCGTCACCGCTCAGGGGCTGGGGATCACCTCCTGGTCGCGACACAAGCGGGAGGCTGCGGATTTCTTGATGTTTATGCACACCCCGGACCGGCTGAATGCTTGGTTCAAGTACACCGGCGTCCTGCCGGCGGACGACCGGCTGGATATATCTTTGATCGAACAACCCCAGCTCAAGCAGATTT
>JANXAX010000119.1 GCA_025062175.1 Anaerolineae bacterium
AGTGTTGCCCCCGAAAGAGAGCAACAGTGCCCCTGCGCCCAGCGCACTCCAAAACGCGATCTGACGACGCGGTCGCCCGACCGCCCAGGCCAGCCCGATCAGCAGCAGAGGCACGATACCCACATACTGTGGCGATCCCCCCAGGTAGCCCGGATAGATCAACGCGACAAGCTCGTGCAAGGGTAGCCCGAAGCTGGCCTCTTGGTAGCCCATAGTGGCACGTGGAGAACGCGCCATCAACTCTACCGTCGGAAGCCACTGGATAGCGCCGAGCATCATGGCAAGGAGCAACCCGACAACCAGACGTGCCAATGGACGCAGCCAGGCACACACCTGCGACAGACCTTCTGAACGATACACGGTCCAAGTGCGCCAGAGATAAAAGGCGATCATCGTGTACAGCAGGTACATCCACGTCTGCGGGTGTCCAGCCAGTAACGCCAAGCACACCGTCAGAGCCGTCCAGGCTATCGGCAACACGGCTGCGCGCCACGCACAGCCGGTCTGTGCGGCCAATGAGTCAGTGGCCCACAACGTCCATGGCAACCAGGCACTTGTCTCGAGGATAGTCACCTGTTGCACCGGGAAGCCGGTGAGATAGCCGCCGTAGGTGAAGACCAATGCGGCTACGGTGCTGGCACAGCGCACCCGGCGCATTGCGGCGCGTTCATCCGTGCATGCCAACCGCCGAACGAGGAAATAGGTTCCCACCACCGCCCAAGAAAAATGCCATAACACCTGCCACTCCAGTGCACGCGGTGAGAACTCCCTTTGGACGGCTGCTAGGAGCAGCGCTTGAAGCATTTGGGGTGGATAGAGGGCTCCAGCCTGGATATCGGCCAGGGCTGGTTGCCCAGCGTACCAATGAGGATTCCAGAGGGGCAAGCGACCACTGGCCAGGGCGCGCACTGCTAGTGCACGCAAGGGATAGTACTGCCCGAGAAAATCCCCTGCGGCGATGCTCATGGCATCAGCAGGGTTGGGTATCACCACCCGCCAGAAGAAGAGGAAAGGCGACAGAGCAAGCACCAGAACCAGGAGAGCTTCCGACCACCAAGATCGCGACGAATCGTGCCATGTCATAAATTCATTTTACCATAGCCGGAAAAGGGCTTGCATATTTCTATGGCCTGAGTACAATATTTAACCTGAGACGTGTACAGCCCGTCTCCTTTTATTGTGTCTGCTCGGCAGCCCGGTAGCACCTTTAGGAAATGGTGTCCGTGTGGTTGCCCTTCACCCTTTTACCGTGGTTGGTTCGATTCCAGCAGGAGAAATATCCGGCAGAACCAGCACTCGAGAGCCCTTGTGATGGTGGTGAGATCGCTATGTCAGAAAAGCAGGTGTTCTTGACGCGCGAAGGGTTAAGAAAGCTCGAGGAGGAGTTGCGCTACCTGGAGGAGGAGAAACGTCGCCAGGTGGCAAGCCGCATTCAAGCGGCTAAGGAAGAGGGCGACATCACCGAAAACGCCGAATACGACGACGCCAAACATGAACAGGCCTTTGTCGAAGGACGCATCATGACGTTGCGCAACATGATCCGAAATGCGGTGCTCATCGAGGAGGAAGGCCCCTCAGAAGTGGTGCGGCTGGGGTCGCGCGTGACTGTCTTGGAAGAGGGGGCCACACATCCAGAGGTTTACACGATCGTGGGGTCTGCCGAGGCGGACCCTGCGAATGGACGCATCTCTAACGAATCTCCCCTAGGGCGTGCCCTAATAGGACAGCCCGTGAACGCGACCGTCACCTACACGGCTCCAATCGGCACCATCCGCATTAAAATCCTGGACATCCAATGATTCTACCGTCCTGCGCGACCCAGAAGGCAAAGATGGTCTCGATGACTTGTATGGAATACTCAGGAACCCGTCCATGCTCGAAAACCTAGGTGATCAAGTCCAACAGCGCCTGGCCAAGCTGAGGCAACTGCGTGAGCGAGGCGTTGACCCCTATCCAGCGCGCGTGCTGCGCAGCCACACCAATGTACAGGCCATCCGTGCGTTGGAACAATCCGAGACAGACGGCAGCCCGGCTCCATTCGTGCATGTGGTGGGCCGCGTTCGCGCATTGCGCATCATGGGGCGCAGCACTTTTGCCCACATCGAAGACGGCAGCGGGCGTCTGCAAATCTACCTACGCCAGGACGACTTGGGCGAGGAGACGTACGCCCATTTCAAGCGCGATTTCGACCTGGGAGATTTCATCGGCGTAAGCGGCCACATGTTTCGCACCCAAACCGGCGAAGCCACGGTGCGCGTGCGTGCCTACCAGATGCTTGCCAAGGCATTACATCCCCTGCCAGAAAAGTGGCACGGCCTGCGCGACGTGGAGACGCGCTACCGGCGACGCTACCTGGATTTGATCGCCAACGAGGACGTGCGCCGTATTTTTGTCACGCGCAGTCGCTTGATCACGGCCATGCGCAGCTTCCTAGATGGTCAGGGATTCCTGGAGGTGGAAACGCCCACTCTGCAGCCGATCTATGGCGGCGCAATGGCGCAACCCTTTATTACCCACCATAATGCGCTCGATATGGACCTCTATCTGCGCATCTCGGATGAGCTCTACCTCAAGCGCCTCATCGTGGGTGGTTTTGAGAAGGTATATGAAATTTGCAAGGATTTCCGCAATGAGGGGATCAGCACCAAGCATAACCCCGAATTCACCGCTATGGAATGTTATTGGGCCTATGCTGATTACAACGATATGATGTGGCTGGCTGAAAATATGATTGCCACGATGGCGGAACAGGTGCTCGGCAGCACTCGGTTCACGTTCCAAGGCCACACGATTGACCTGACGCCGCCCTGGCGACGGTGGTCATTGCGCGAAGCAATCCGGGAAATGACCGGAATCGACTATAAGGAGTTTCCCACCTTGGAAACCCTATGGCAAGAGGTGCGACGCCGTGGCCTAGATGTCAGCCCCCAACCGACCTGGGGAAAGCTGATCGACGAACTGCTGGGCGAGATTGTCGAACCGACTTTGATCCAGCCGACTTTCATCAAGGACTATCCGGTGGACATTTCCCCGCTCGCCAAGTCCTCTCCCGATGACCCTACCCACGTGGAACGCTTCGAGCTCTTCATCGGTGGACTGGAAACCGGCAATGCTTACAGCGAGCTGAACGATCCGTTAGTGCAACGCGAGCGCTTCGAACAACAAGCCCAGATCGCACGTGCTGGAGACGTCGAGGCCCATCCGATGGACGAGGATTACCTGCTGGCTCTGATGCACGGCATGCCCCCCACCGGGGGTCTGGGCATTGGGGTGGACCGCTTGACAATGCTGTTCACCGATCAGACTTCGATCCGCGAAGTCATTCTATTTCCCCACATGCGCAGCAAAGAGTAGCGTCATGGATGGTGGATGGTCGACCACTGGTTCACCGGCATAGAGCTCCACCCGGTGGGCCCAAATCGCCAGCGTTTCTGAACATCTTTTGGAGGCGTAACGTGTATCGAGCTTTGATCAGCGTATCCGACAAAAGTGAATTGGTAAACTTTGCGCGTGCGCTTAGCGCGCTCAACTGGCAGCTCATTGCCAGCGGCGGCAGCGCGCGCACCCTGCGCGAAGCCGGCTTGTCGGTGACCGAGGTGGCCGAGGTGACTGGTGCACCCGAGATGCTGGGCGGCCGCGTCAAAACGCTGCATCCGGCCATCCACGCCGGGATCCTGGCGCGTGATAATGCGACGGACCGCGCTGAGCTGGCCCGCCATGGCATTCAACCCATCGATATGGTGATCTGTAATCTCTATCCCTTCCGCGAAACAGTGGCACAGCTTGGAGCTTCGTTAGAGGACGCGGTGGAACAGATCGACATCGGCGGCGTGGCCTTGCTGCGCGCGGCGGCCAAGAATTTCGAGCGTGTGACTGTGTTATGTGACCCGCGGGATTACGCGGGTGTCCTGGAGGAGCTACGTGAGGCTGGGGTCACTTCTTTGGCGACGCGCCGGCGGCTGGCTCTCAAAGCATTCCGGCATACCCGCGACTATGACAGCGCCATCGCTGCCTACTTGGAGCGGCAGTTCGAAGCGCAGCCAGAAACAACATTGCCACCCCGTTTGGAGCTTTCACTGCCACTGGTACAAACGATGCGCTATGGCGAGAATCCCCACCAAAGTGCCGCCCTCTACGCCGTCGAGGGCAGAGGACCATTGGGTGGCGAGCTGTTACAAGGCAAGCCACTCAGCTATAACAACGTGCTCGATCTGGATGCGGCTTGGCGCGCCGCACGCAGCTTCGAAGCTCCGACAGCAGTGATCGTGAAGCACCTTTCCCCATGCGGTATTGCCTCGGCGGAGCAACTGCCCGAAGCGTTTCGCGCTGCTCTGGCCAGCGACCCGATAAGCGCCTTCGGTGGTGTTATCGCGGTCAATCGTCCATTTGATCTGGAGACCGCAGAGGCTTTGGGAGACCTGTTCGTAGAAGCGGTCGCTGCACCCGTTTTCACCCCGGCAGCGCGTGAGCACCTCGCAGTCCACAAGCCCAACTGTCGCTTGCTCCAAATTTCCCAGCCTGTGCCAGAAGAGTGGGAATTGCGCTCGGTGGCAGGCGGTGTGCTATTGCAATCGGTGGATCATGGTGATCCACCTGGCACCGTTTGGCGCACGGTGACACGGCGCGCTCCCGACGAACGTGAAATGGCGGCGTTGCGCATGGCGTGGAAAGCATGTCAACACGTTAAGAGCAACGCTATCGTCCTGGTGCGCGACAACGCCACCGTTGGCATCGGCGGAGGGCTGCCCAGCCGGGTGGATGCTGCGCGGTTGGCAGTCGCGAAAGCGGGTGAGCGCGCACGCGGCGCCGTGATGGCTTCGGACGCCTTCTTCCCCTTCCCAGATGGGGTAGAGGTCGCTGCCCAAGCAGGGGTGACCGCTATCATCCAGCCTGGCGGTTCGGTGCGCGACGAAGAGGTCATTGCCACCGCGGATCGATTGGGCATAGCGATGGTGTTTACCGGAGTACGTCACTTCCGCCATTAGCCCTTGATTGTCATGCCGAATCGCTAGCAAAGAGAGAGCGATGGACCACGCCATACGCGGAATTCTTTTCGACCTGGGCGGCACATTGATGACCTTCACAGGTGACTGGGACGAAGTCCAGCGGCGCGGTGCCGTCCAAATGGCCGCCTTTTTCAGGCAACGACGTATTGCCCTTGATGAGGAACAGCTGGTGCACATCTTCTTGGCAGAGCGACAGGCCAGCTTCGTACGTGCCATTGAGACACAACGTGAGGTTCTGGGAACGGAGTGCCTGCGCACTGCGCTGGAACAATTATCTGCTCCACCCGCCGCGTTTGGCCTGATCTCTGAAGCGATACGTATCTACTTTGCACCCGAAGAAGCCGCGTGGCAGGCATTCCCCGATGCGAAGGACACCCTGCGTCGGCTAGCGGCCGTGCGTGCATCCGACGGAAAACCTGCTTATCGTATGGGCGTACTCTCCAATGCCACCGACGATGCTGTCATCCAACGACTGGTCAATCGGTTGGGGCTGCGCCCCTGGCTGTCGCCAGTGTGGACTTCCGCGGCGTTGGGTCTGCGCAAGCCACAGCGCGAGCTGTTCGAAGCATTATTGGCGCGTTGGCAGTTGCCACCCGAATCGGTGGTCATGGTAGGTGACCGACTGGAGATCGACATCTTGGGCGCGCAACAAGTTGGTATGCGCACTGTGCTCATCACAGCGGATGATGTGCCCAGCAATCAGCTCTACCGCGATGCGATCGTTCCGGACGCGACGATTCAGCGCATTGGTGAGCTGCCGGCATTACTTGCTGCTTGGTCAGAGGGTGGGCAAGGCATACGATGAGCGAGACAGACAATACCCCTCGACCGCTGAGGATTCTGTTGTTGGCTGCCGAGGTCGTTCCGTTCGTCAAGACGGGCGGGCTGGCGGATGTAGCCGGCTCGTTGCCCCCTGCGATTCGAGCATTAGGCCATGACATCCGGGTGGCCATGCCGCGTTACGGTCGCATCGACCCGCGCCGCTTCAACCTCAAGTTGCTGCCGAAAACCTTCGTGGTACCGCTCGACAATCGTATGGAACCTGGCCAGCTGCGCGAGGGCCGTCTGGCCTATGATGTGCCCATCTATTTTGTGGAAAACGCACGCTACTTCGATCGTGAGGGCATCTACATGTACCCCGACGATGCCGAGCGCTTTATATTCTTCTGCCGGGGAGCACTGGAAGGGGTGCGTCAATTGGGCTGGCAGCCAGACGTAGTCCACTGTCACGATTGGCAGACGGCACTGGTACCTAATTGGCTCAAGACCATCTATGCGCGCGATCCTTTCTTCTGCCAGACGGCCAGTGTGTACACCATTCACAGCTTAGCATTTCGGGGAATCTTTGGCCGCCGTGTCCTCGAGATCGCCGGCATCGCCGAGTATGAGTTCACAGCCGGTCCGGATGGCACTCGCGATGGACAGGTGGTGGACTTTATGGCACGCGGAATCACCTATGCCGATGTGATCAACACGGTCAGTCCTACCTATGCCCGCGAAATTCTCACCCCGGAATTTGGCGAAAACCTGGACGGGTTATTGCGACAGCGCCAAGATCGCCTGTTCGGGATTTTGAATGGATTAGACGCAGAGGACTACAACCCCGCCACCGACCCGTATATAGCGCGTCGTTATACAGCGGAGACGCTGGAACAGCGCGCGGAAAACAAAGCCGCTTTGCAACGCTATGCGGGCCTCGAGGTGGCCCCGGAAACACCTCTGCTCGGTGCCATCTCGCGGCTGACAGATGACAAAGGCTTCGACCTGATCCAGGCAATGCTCGAGCCGATGCTGAAACATCTGGATGTCCAGTTCGTTCTGATGGGCACGGGCGAGGAACGCTATCACCGCTTCTTTTTGGAAATAGCGCAGCGCTATCCCGGCCGTATGGCGGTCTTTCTGACCTTTAACACCCCATTGGCCCGTCGTATTTATGCCGGTACGGACATTTTTCTGATGCCCTCGCGCTTCGAGCCATGTGGACTGGGACAAATGATCGCGATGCGTTATGGCAGCGTGCCCCTGGTGCGCGCAGTCGGTGGTTTAGTGGACACGGTGCAAGATTATGATCCGAGTGCCCAAACCGGCACCGGATTCCTTTTCCGTGCTTACGACGCTTTGGCGTTCTACACCGCGGTCGTGCGTGCGGTGGAAACGTATCGCTATACGGACGTCTGGCGCAAGCTGCAACAACGTGGTATGCAACAGGATTTCTCGTGGCAAGCTTCTGCGCGCGCTTATGTGGAGCTGTATCGACTGGCGTGCAGCCTGCGCGCTCAGATGGCGCAAGGCATCTCACGGACTTCATAGCCCAGAGGAGGTCACGCCGGAAGGTAAATGGATGCCACGTCAACACCGGCTAGGAAGGTTCTTATGGTACGCAATGTCAA
>JANXAX010000011.1 GCA_025062175.1 Anaerolineae bacterium
CCATGCCCCTTGTGTGGCGCCTTGATGGGTATGGGCAGTATCACCGTGCGTCACGACGATGGGCGCACTGTGCACTTCAGCCTACGGTTGTTCCACTACGCCGAAGCAGGTCATCCTATCACATCCCGTGATGTCAACGGCAAGCTTTTGATCGCGATCATGAGCGAAGCGTGACGGTGGAAGATTGGTTGTCGCCGGAGTGCCTGGAACAGGATGCGATTTACTTGGGCGTCCTGACGGCGTGGGGTGTCAAGCCACTGAGTCGGTTGGAATATCCGGTCCGGCCGTGGGTGTGGGCGTCGCTGCGCCACATGGCCCTGGTGACAGCTCGGCTCACCCGTTATGCTGAAAATGGTGCTTGGGTGGAGCATTGGGTGTTCAGCCGATATGCTCACCTGGTGGAGCGTTATTGCCGCCAGTTTGACCGGCAGCCTCTGAATGGCGACTCTGCCTGCTTGGTGCGCCTCGAGGCAGACTATTTCGGCTACCCACAGTGTTGCGCTGAGGAATATCTCCGCAGTCCTGATGTCCCTAGCGATTTGCTGCCTGCGGATCAAGCGTTGCTCTTTCATCGTGCCTGCACGGGATGCCAGGTGACACCGCAGCTGCTCCCGTGGTATCGGGCCGCGTTGGTCGAAGCGCGCGCGTTGTGCGACCGTTATGCGTCTCGGAATCGTTGGCCTAGCGCAAAGTAAACGTCTCCTATACGACCTGTAACACCTAGGGTATCATGATACGATAAAAGGTGAATTGCGACCTCTTTTTCTCCTCCTTTTGTAAGAGGGCCAGGGGAGCGGCGGGACCTTGGCCCTCGTGGTCTTGATGCTCCGGGACAGATTTTCTCGAATTCTGCTGAGATACTGTTTTGTGTTGGGACGAGTTTTGCGTACAATGCGGGCCGACTATAGCTCGTCCCATAAGGAGGTGGTTAGCGATGTCTCTGCGCATTACCTGGAAGCTGATCCTGCTCCTTGCTGGGGTCTGGATCGCCGGATTCTTTGGTCGCGTCGTTGACGTCACCCCTGTGTCGGCACAACCTGAGACTACATTATTCTATGGATTGACTCTCTCCCCATCGGGCATTGACCCGCACGTGAACGCCTCTGCTGAGTTGGGCATCCCGCTGCGCAGTGTGTATGATACGTTAGTCTATCGGACGAATGCGCCGGAGGAGCCTGCCCAACAATTTGTGCCTGGCCTAGCCGAGTCGTGGGAGATCAGCCCGGACGGCCTGACCTATGTCTTTCACCTGCGCCGTGATGTCAAATTTCATGATGGCAGCCCTTTCGATGCCGCGGCTGTGAAGGCCAACCTGGAGCGCATCGTTGACCCGGCAACCAAGTCCCAAAAGGCGGTCTTCTTGCTGGGCCCGTTTCAATCTGTCGAGGTGCGTGATACACACACGGTGGCTATTCACCTTTCTGCACCCTATGCACCGCTGCTGGACGGTTTGTCCCAGGTCTATCTGGGCATGGCCTCGCCACAAGCGCTTGCTCAGTGGGGGGTGGACTATCAGTTCCACCAGGTGGGCACCGGACCGTTTCGCTTCGAGGAATATGTGCCCAACGACCACCTGACGATCGTGCGCAATGAGAAGTATGCGTGGGGGCCACGCATTCACGACCACCCAGGGCCGGCCTATTTAGAACGGGTGGTCTTCCGGTTCTTCACCGACCCGGCGGGACGTGCGGTGGCCCTGCAGGCGGGCGACGTCCACGTGATGGGCGAGATTCCGCCGCTAGATGCCAAACGCCTGCAGCAAGATCCACGTTTCCGCATCATTCCGGTGCCCATTCCCGGTCAATCGCTTGGTCTGATCCTTAATACCCAACGTCCGCCTCTGGATGATGTGCGCGTGCGGCGTGCCCTGTTGTTTGCAACCGACCGTGAGGAGATTGTGCAAGCCATCTTCGGCGGATTTTCTCCCGCGGCGACCGGCCCGCTCAGCTCGGCCACGTTTGGACATGTTGCCATGCCAGACACACTGGTGCGCTTTGACCCGCCCGAAGCGGTGCGGCTGCTTGAAGAGGCAGGTTACATGGATCGTGATGGCGACGGAGTACGGGAGCGCGATGGGCAACCCCTGCGACTGGACGGCGTGCTGATGACGTGGGGCTCGTTGCCCGAAGTCGCTCAGTTGCTCCAGTCCCAGTGGAGGGCGATCGGCGTCCAACTCGACCTGCGCACCTTGACGTATCCGGCAGCGTTGGAAGTCGCGCGCACCGGAGAATATCATCTCATCCCGCAGAACTACTCCGGTAGCGACCCGGACCTGCTGTATCCGTATTATCACTCCAGCAGCACCTTTAACTGGAGTCGCGCGTCGGACGCCGTTCTGGACGAACTGCTAGGACGCGCCCGTCAGCTCAGCGACCCCGCTGCCCGCGCGGCGCTGTACGCCCAGGCGCAGGAACGCATCATGGAGCTCGTGTTGCTCATCCCCATCCGTGACCCGGTCAATCTGAATGGGGTGAGTGCGCGTGTGCAAGGCTTGCGTTTTGATGCCCAGGGATGGTTTCCCATCTTGCACGATGTCCGCTTGCAGTAAGTTGTTCCGCGTGTTTCGGAATATATGCTAGGGCTGATTGCGCGTCGCCTGCTGACCGCCAGTTTGGCGCTATGGGGGATTGCGACGCTGGTTTTTGTATTGTTGCGCATGCTGCCGGGCGACCCCGCGCGCACTATGTTGGCAGCTTCGGGCGCTTCCGAGATGGCCATCGCGCAGGCACGCCAACAGATGGGATTGGATGAGGCATTGCCAGCCCAATATGGCCGATACCTGTGGAATTTGGCACGTGGAGATTTGGGACGTTCACTGTTCAGCAACCGCCCGGTCCTCGTGACGCTGGCCGAACAGCTCCCATCGACGTTGGAATTGGCAACGGCGGCACTCGCAGTCACCGTCCTGCTTGGTTTGGGTTTGGGGGTGTTGGCAGCCCTTTACGCGGGTAGCTGGCTGGACCGAATGGCGGTTGGGATTGCGGTATTAGGGGTCTCCACTCCTCTGTTCTGGTCTGGCCTCTTGCTGATTGGGTTGTTCAGTCTAGTGCTGGGCTGGTTGCCGGCGAGCGGTGCGGGGTCGTGGCAGCATTTGGTCATGCCGGCTGCGCTGCTGGGATTCGTAGGCGCTGCGCCTCTTGCCCGTCTGATCCGCAGTAATCTGCTCACCACGTTGCAAGCGGACTATATCACTGTGGCACGCAGCAAAGGGCTGCCCGAACGGCTGGTGGTGTTCCGCCATGCCTTGCGCAATGCGCTGTTGCCCAGCCTCAACCTGCTTGGCCTGCAGGCCGGCTTCCTTCTGGGCGGCACTGTGGTCACCGAGACCGTGTTCGCCCGACCCGGATTGGGGCGGGTTGTCGTGGACGCGATCTTATGGAAGGACCTCCCCGTCATCCAAGGTGCTGTCTTGTGGATTGCGAGCACGTATGTCGTCATCAACCTGGTCGTTGACCTGATCGCCATGGTACTTGATCCCCGCCAGCGCAAGACCTAGCAGATGACACCATTGCGTTGTTGGCCTCGCGTTTGGTGCGTCTTGCGCACGGATCTGCGCTTCTGGGCAGGTGGCTCTCTTATTTGCCTGATCCTTTTTGCTGTCGCGGCGGCCCCCCTTCTGACGCGCCATGATCCCCTGGCCACCGCACCGGCAAGCCAGTTTCAGCCCCCCAGCTTCGACCATCCGATCGGCACTGACCTGCTAGGACGAGATGTGTGGAGTCGCCTGGTTTGGGGCGGGAGGCTTTCCTTGATCGCCGGAGCGGTCGCCACGTTATTGGCCGTCTTACCGGGGAGTCTGGTGGGGCTGCTCGCCGGCTATCTCGGCGGAAAGGTGGATGCGGTGCTCATGCGCCTGGTAGATATGGCGTTGGCCTTCCCCACCTTGCTGCTGGCGCTGACGATCGTGAGCACTCTGGGGTCTGGGCTGACCAGCGCGACCCTGGCGGTGGGCTGTGCCGGCATGCCGCGCTTCGCTCGGATAGTGCGCGGTGCCACTCTCGGAGTGCGCTACGCACCCTTCATCGAGGCCGCCCATACTATCGGCTGTCCTCCAAGTCGCATCCTATGGCGACATATGGCCCCTTTTGTGGCCGATAGCATCATTGTGCTGGGCGCGTTGGAATTGGGCTATGCGTTGCTCAATATCGGAGCGCTCAGCTTTCTTGGTCTGGGCGCCCAACCGCCGGCGCCGGAATGGGGGCTGATGCTAACTGAAGGTCGTACCTATCTGAGCGTAGCCCCGTGGATCACGGCAGCACCGGGCTGCGCCATCACCCTGACCGTGCTGGCCGTGAACTTGTTAGGTGACGCGTTGCGCGACGCGCTGGGATTGCAAATGCGCGACTAGCACAGCTAACATCTACCACAGGAAAGCGCCAAAATGCCACAAAATCTCCTTGACAGATAGATGAAGAAGGCTTATTATTAGATAGTAGATATCCAATAGGAGCAGATGTCCAATCAAGTGGTTGATCCGGAGAAAAGGTTGGAACAGCTGGTGGAACGGTTACGCGAATGTGGATGTCGTATTACACCACAGCGACTCGCTATTCTGCGTATTTTGACACACAGCCAAAACCATCCTAGCGTCGAAGACGTCTATGAGCAGTTGCGTGCTCAGTTCCCTACCACTAGCTTGGCCACGGTTTATAAAATGATTGCGATGCTAAAGGAGATGAAGGAGGTGCTTGAATTGGAATTCAGCGACCGCAGCAATCGTTACGACGCCAATCGACCCTATCCGCACACCCATCTGATCTGCGTGCGCTGCGGCGCGATCCAGGATCCTGAACAATCCGAGCTGGAAAACCTGCCGCGGCAAATCGCCCTGCGCGCTGGTTATCAGCTGGTGAGCCATCGTTTCGATGTCTATGGAATCTGTCCGACCTGCCAGGCCGCGGTGCAGTGAAAAAATTTTTTTCGACCGTTCTCGCGAACAGTTATCCTTTGAGAAAGGGTGTTCATAGATAGTGGAAGGAGGTGCAGCAATAGCATTACTCAGAAAGCGTGCAGTTTTTCTGCGCCAACATTCCATCGAGAGATGCTCTATGGGCCGCCAGTCAGAAACGGTCTAGTTAGTTCAGAAAAGGAGGGTAGCACAATGGCACAGGTAGCAAGAGAAGTCGTCGAAAAGGCAGGTGTAGATGTCGATAAGTTGCTCGATCTGCTCATCCGCAATGCGTCCGCCGAGTTGATTACGTATTACTACTACACTATCCTGCGCGTTAATTTGATTGGACTGCAGGGCGAAGGGCTGAAAGCTATCGCCGAAGATGCGCGCATCGAGGACCGCAATCACTTCGAGGCACTGGTGCCGCGTATCTACGAACTAGGGGGTAAGCTGCCGCGCAACATGAACGAGTTCCATGACATCTCGGCTTGCAAGCCCGCCTATCTGCCCGACGATCCGACCGACATCCAGGCGATGCTCAAGGTGTTGGTCAATGCTGAGCGTTGCGCGATCAAGGGCTACACCGAAATCTGCAATATGACCGCCGGGAAGGATCATCGCACCTACGATCTGGCATTGGCCATCCTGCACGAGGAGGTCGAGCACGAATCGTGGTTCGCCGAGTTCCTGGGCGAAGGGCCCTCGGGACATGGTGGGGTGCGCCGGCAGGGACACTCCCCTCACGTCTCGCGCTTCCTGACATAGGCAGAGCATCCTGCACCTCGGAAGCAAGTTTCAGCTGCCGGCAGGATCACTCGCCGGCAGCTGTTTCGTGGATTAACAGTGTCGCCACCTGATCACGAAAAACTTCGTGCCAGCCAGGCTCACGGCGCAATAAGCGCGCTAAGATGCTCTCTGTCTCAACCAGCACGACCCGGATGTTATAACGCATCAGCTGTTCATGCCAATCTTCGCTCGCGCTGGAGATCGCCAGGTATTGGCGCAACAATGTATCGTCATACAGGTCGGTGCGGCCATCCACGAAGACCAGGTAGTCCGGCCAGAGGGTGAAAATGAGGTAACCACCCCAATTGTAGCTGTTGAACAACGCGCCGGTCGGTCTCCGCTCCAGCAAGGCAGACACGGCATCCACCGGCAAACTCTCCCGCATAGCCTTTTGTAACACAGTCGGCTGCAGCGCCAGATAAATTTTCAGCACAGCCGCCAGCACGACAAGCACTAGAAACGCTCCGTGTAGCACAGTTTGCAACCGGCCAGCTGTCACGGGACGTACCAACGCATCCAGAAGGCGTTGCCTATGCGGCAATGCACGCCACTCCGCCAGCTGGCGCTCGAGTGCTAGATGAGCATAACGGGTCACGATTGGCGCGCTGAGGAGTGCGCAGAGCGCCATATTGCGCCCGGCCAACAGCGCTGCCACCACCCACACGCCTAATAGAGTCAGATCGCTGAAGTCGGCGCGGCGACCAGCACGCCCCAATGCCAGCAATGCCCCCACGAGCAGCACCAAGAACGGCTGTTGCCACACCTGATGAAAGTCAGGTGATTGCCATTCCTGGATAAACTCGCGCAACACCCCGATGCCGATAGTGCGGAAGGGATAGAGCCACATCTGCCAGGTATAAGGATTAAGCACGACGACGCCGAAGCTGAGCAGCATCACCCCTGCCAAGTGCCTCAGCTGCCTTGGAGAAAGGACAGTGTCTTCGTTGTGCATGGTCAGACGGTTGAGCAGCTCCCCTACGAGGTAACAGCCCATTAGGATGAAAGCAATAGCGTAGCCACCGTGCACATTCGCCCACACCAGCACCACCAGCGGCATCCACGGCAGCAGACGACCGTTGCTGCACTTGTAGCGTTGCAAGAGGTAGCTCACCAAGGCGGCCAGCAAAAACGAAAGCAGCTGCGGGCGTGCCGCCCAGATGACCGAAGAAGTGATGGCGCTCCATATCACCACGCTGGCACGGACATAGACATTGCCGGCGCACTGGCGCCAGACGAGCCACCAGGCCAACGTCACCAAGGCGGCTATGCCCAACGCCAGCAGCGGCCAGCTGCCCAGGTGGTATAGAGCATACCAGAAGAGCTGCGCCAACCAGCCGTGATCGATCCATGGCGCTCCTTGGCGGGTGTGCGAAAAGGGGTCAGTCGTCGGGATAGTGCCATGTTCGACGATATAACGTCCACTCGCCAGATGCCACCATGTATCAGTGTCGGCCGGCATGCGCACCGCCATGGTGAAAATGGCGACGAAGATAAGGATGCTGAGCACACGGGGCAGAGGCAAAGGGGATGAACCGCTCGGCATCGCGCGTCACGCTCTCACTTTGCTCTCCAGGTTTGTGCCTTGCGCAACTGCCAGCTTTGTCCTGGGCGGCGAGGACGTCAGCCGCTGATACAACTCCCATGTAAGCACTGCCAGCACAAGCGTCCGCAGTCCGATGGTGATCGGCAACAACGAGGTGAGGCCGCGTGACAGGATCACCGGCCATTCCAAGGCGTTGATCAGCCCCAGTACAACGATAAACAGCACCGCCCGCTCCCACGGCAGGGCGAGCAAGAGCAACGGGATGGCAACCAGCTGCCACTGTGGACTCCAACCCTTTGACCAAAGAAAGAAGAGCATCACGAGCAACGCGGCCATAGTGGGGATATCACGGGCGACACATTGCGCTGGCTGGCGGGTCAGCGCGAATACGGCGATGGCGGCGAATGGGAGCAGTGTCAGCCAGGCAGGAACGCGCGAAGGGTGGTAGAGTGGTGCTGTAGCACGCGTTGGCGAAAAGCGTTCGATCAGTGGGCCGAAGTTGCCCGTGTTGCTCAGATTACCGTCCAACAAGGCCCACACCGTCTGCCAAGACGACTTGCTCGCCTGCGCCAACAACGAAGCAACCGTGAATTCTGGACTGAGTATGTATAGCGGCGCCAAGAAGACCAGGCAGACCGAGAGTGCGACCAGCCCGGATCTCCACACCGAACGCCATCCCCCCGCGCGCCAGGCGAGCGCTAACAGGCCCAGCGGCCACAGCTTGGTCATCGCACCCAGTCCGAGGCACAGGCCGGCCAATCCATCGCGCCTGCGCAGCCACGCCCCTATACCTCCTAGCACGAATAGGGAAACGAGCGCTTCGAAAGTGCCCAGCCAGATAAACACGGGCACATACAATGCGGCATAGATCCAGACGCTGCGCAATGCCCGCGCCTGACCGTAACCGGCTCGGGCAAGGCTGTAGAGGAGATACAAGCAACCCACCTCACAAGCCAGAAGCGTGATCCCCAGCAGCACGACATAGTTCTTAAAGACACCCCCGCTCAGCCAGTAGAGGGGAAGGTTGACCAAGAGGGGAAATAGAGGAGGATATTCCGACCAGTAATGCACGAAGGGCCAATGCCCTATCTCGGAGAGCGCTGCCAGCCGGAAGAAAAAGTGGTAATCACCGTAGTGGGTCAGCTGCTCCGCCGGCCAGATCATCAAGATCATCAGCCGCGCACTGAGGAACGCCAGCAGCGTCCACCAGACGGGCGCGAGACGCAATGGCTGGGCCGTGCGCATCGGCGAGCCTCAGACAATCGGCGAACGGCACTTGCTTTGTGTACCCGGCGCCCGTTTGCCGTAGCGTTCGGCAGAGCGCCAAAAAAGTAACCGGCTGACCCCCAAGCGCAACACGGTAAGCATTGCCTTGTAAATCTCCGCTTGCGAGATCTTCGAGCTGCCCTGGCGACGGTTCTCAAAGAGAATGGGTGTTTCGCCGAAGGTGTATCCCAACCGTTGACAGCGAAACATAAGCTCGATAAGGAAGGAGTATCCGTTGGAAAAGATGCGATCCAGCTCGATGTTCTGCAGTACCTCGCGCCGGTAGCAACGAAAACCGGCCGTGCAATCGTGGGCTTTCAATCCCAGCACCATGCGGGCGAAGAGGTTCGCACCACGACTCAGCCAGCGACGATGGACTCCCCACGTCGCGTCAACCCCGCCGCCCGGGACATAGCGCGAACCGATCCCGACGTCATAGCATTCGGTCAATGCCACCACCGCCGGCACGTAACACGGATGATGCGAGAAATCGGCGTCCATGGTCATAATGCGCTCGGCACCGCGTGCCAGGGCGTATTTGAAGCCAGCGATATAGGCAGTGCCCAATCCCAACTTGCCGGGGCGATGGATGACGTGCACCCGTGTGTCACGCTGCGCCAGCGCATCGGCCAGTTGACCTGTGCCGTCGGGCGAATTGTCATCCACCACAATGATTTCCACGTCGAAATCAAGCGCCAGCAGCTGATCCACCAGCGCTTCCAAGTTTTCGCGCTCATTGTACGTCGGAATGATGATGGCGAGGTCCATGCGACCTTATATCCTGACCCACATAGCTGCCGAGCCTGTGTAGAACGCTCTTCCTCATGCAAGGTGCGCGGTTCCGGCACTTGCGCCACCAAGCGGTCACCCCGTGCCCCGTGGTGAGGCACAGCCTCGTTGGGCGCGTGACCGGTAGACAATAACTCCCACCAACACGCCAATGGTCAAGCCGCTGATCCATGCCCCCCATAATAACGAAGAAGGGCGATATTGCAACACCACCTCGCGGGAACCCCCTGGAAGCGGAAGCGCCATAAAAGCGTAATTGGCACGCACCAGCGCCACGGCTTGGCCATCAACTGTAGCATGCCAGCCTGGGTAATAGGTATAGGCCAATACCAGATAGGCCGGCCGTGTCGTTGTCAACCGAATTGTACGCCGGTTGAACTCCTCACGCAAAGAGAGTGCTGGGGGATCGACCAATGAACCATGCACGGCATTTGGCATAACCCTCTGAGAGGTGGGCGAGGTTGGCAGGGGAAGGGGTTCCTCCAGCAAGACACTTACACGTGGATCAAATTCGGGCTCGCTCATGTGAACGAGCACTTGCCCAGCGTCGGAGATGACCTGGCTCTGTTCCACCAACCAGGCACGCGGCCATGGAGCGGGCAGCCGATACAGATGGGGGACACCGTCCACCGCTTGCCAGTCGGGAGCGAGCGGTTTCCTGGTCAGCACAAACCCCACGTTCATAAGTCGGAGCAGTCGCTCTGCTCTGGGCGGAGACTCGAGCTGGGTGCGCTCTAAGAGATTGCGCCAGCGCTCTACTACCAGGGGGTCGTTATTGCCGGTGCAGGCGATACCATCCACCACATTCAAGTTGGGCAGCAGGCTGGTGCGCAACGACTGCCAGTAGGTCAAATCGGCGCGGCCAAACCACTTGAAGGTAAAGTATCGATTAAACATAAGGTCATACTGATAGATGGCGTCCACGTGGAGACGTGATGGAACCCCAGAGTCAAGCACCGCGGCGACGGGATTGGCCGTATGATAGAGCGCAGCGGAGATAGTGGGCGTCAGCGGCATGGCAGCGATTGCCAGGTCAGCGGCAACCAGCACCACGATCAGCACTTGCCAAACTGGTTGCGGCAGGTGAGAGATAGCGACGCGGGTATCTGGATCGTCCGGCGCCCGTCCGCGCAGCAACAACACGCCACATGCCAGCGCCAGCAAGACAGCCATCCGCTCTAAGGCAGGGGTGTACACCTGGGGCGGCGCCAGACCGCCACGCCTGGCCACCCACGCCACTACGAACACCGCCACAGCGCCGGCGAGCATCAACCGTGTGCCGTATTGCAACCGGTAGCTCAGCCAAAAACGATGGACTCCGATCCCGGCCAGCGTGCTAGCGCTGATAGCAAACCAGAGCATCAGGCGCGTTGGTGCCTGAAAGAAGTTAAAGCCTGGCACATTATGAAAGAGGAGCGGATAAAGCGGAGTGTGCTTGCCCATTGCCAGCACGACAGCCAACACGCCTAGCGCGGCGAAGAAGGGTTGTGGAGCGCCGGCACCCCACCCCTCCAGGACGTCGACGGTGTCCGCCTGGCCGCGCCGCCGCGCACAGTGACGTCCCCAGCGCGCTATTGCCAACAGAGCAAGGAGCAAAGGTAACACCCCAATGTAGGCGTGGTCCTCCCAGTAATTTGCGTAGCCGACGTAATTGCCCAGCGCCGGGTTGCCGTACAAATCGGGCGCCAGCAGCGTGAGCAGACGCCAGGGCCAGTACGAATACGTCATGGCAAAGTCGTGATCGACGCCATCCGTGCGCTGTGAGTGCAACGTCAATTCCGCCGTGGGCAGCACCTGGACCGCCGCCAAGCCCAATGCCACAACGATCGCAAGGAGTATCATCAATACGGGGCGTGGGCTACGCGCCCGATAGAGTCCATACAAAAGGAGTAACACGACGCTGTAGAACCAGGTCTGAGCATGTCCGGCTAGAAACTGCAGACCGAGGGCGCCGCCCAACCATATGATATTGGTGGCACTGCGTTGCCGGATCAAACGCTCGGTCAGTGCCAACAGGAGCGGCAGCCAGGCGTAGGCAGCGACCATGGTGATGAACTGAGTGCGTCCGACCACGTAGCCGCCCAGCGCATAGCTGAGCGCTAGTACGCTGCATCCCAGGTTATCCAGGCGCAGCATGCGCCCCCACATCCATGCCGCCAGACCGGCGCCGATGATGTGTAGCACAACCAGATAACCCAGAGCGTGTTCGACCGGTAACAGACGCAGCAACAGATTGGGCGGATAGAAAAACGCGGTCTGATGGTTGGCCAATAGAGGCGCACCATTCCCCAGCAGATCGGTCCATAGGGGAAGCTGGCCGGCCGCCAACGCTTGGTTGATCAGAGTGTGCCAGGGATAAAACTGGGTGAGCGGCACGCCCCAGTAGAGCACCTCACCGGCGAAGATCAGACGCCAGAAGACCAACAACGGCAGCAGGATTAGAAACGCAATCGGGGCAAAACGATGCGCAATAGGCATTGTCATAAGTCCACGGCTGTTCCGTATATCTGAATGGCTCGACCGGACGGGCAGAGCCCACCAGCAATTGAGGTCGCCGCTCGCAGGCTTGCGACTGGCCGTCCACTGACGCAGACAGGATAGCAACGTCCTCGCAAGAGGACGCCCAGCGGCACGACCGCTAGAAACAACTTTACCTGCTGACTTCTTGGCTACGACGCACTGTCGATCGCAGCTTCTGCGCTATTGGGTTCTTCGGCCGGCTCTTTTTCCTCGCTGATGCCAAAAGGTTGCCACTTTTGGGTGTTAGCGCTCAGCCGATGTTCCGTGGTGCGTCCACGTCGGTGCAGCGCGTCGAACCCCTGCGGCTTGATGGCAATCTGGCGCCCCTCCAACAGACTCGTCAGACCTTCCTGGCCCGGTTCCGGGCGGCGCGTCACCTGGGCTTCGAGATGCTGAATGCGGGTCGGGTCATAGTCCAACGGTTCAGTGTAGGTGGCGATGTAGCCCTCAAAATTGCGCAAGACTACACGTCCGGGAGATTGGGAAAGCACGTAATTAGGCCCGATGGGCACCTTACCGCCGCCCCCTGGCACATCGACGATGTACTGCGGCACGGCAAACCCCGAAGTATGCCCCCGCAGACCCTCGATGATCTCGATGCCCTTGCTGATCGGGGTGCGGAAGTGCCCCGCTCCCGGCACCAGATCACATTGGTAAAGATAGTAAGGCCGTACCCGCATCTGCACTAACTCATGCACCAGCTGGCGCTGGATGTGCACCGAATCGTTGATCCCAGCGAGCAACACGCTTTGATTGCCCAGCGGGATGCCGGCGTCGGCCATCCGTTCACAGGCAGCACACAGCTCAGGGGTAATCTCCCGCGGATGGTTGACGTGGATGTTCACCCAAACCGGATGATAGCGTCGAATCATTTGTAGGAGCGCATCGTCGATACGCATCGGCAGGAAGACCGGCACTCGCGTGCCGATGCGGATCACCTCGACGTGGGGGATCTCCCGCAGGCGTGCCAACAGGCTTTCTAACGTCCGCGAGCTCAGCGTGAGGGGGTCGCCACCGGAGAGGAGCACATCCCGCACCTGAGGCGTGCGCCGGATGTAGTCAATCTGGGCATCATAGTCCTGGGGTCCGAAGGTGGCGTGCAGATCGCCTACCAGCCGGCTGCGTGTGCAATAGCGACAGTAGCTGGCACAATGAGTCGTCACCAGCATTAGGACGCGATCCGGATAGCGATGCACCAGCCCGGGCACCGGCGAGTGGGCGTCCTCGGCCAACGCATCCACCATCATTGCGGTGAAGGCGGCTAACTCCCGCCCTTTCGGGATCACCTGCTGGCGTATCGGACAGAGCGGATCGTCCGGGTCGATCAAAGAGGCGAAATAAGGGGTGATATCGAGACGGAAGCGATGCGCAGTGATACCCTCTACCTCTTCCGGGGTCAAGCGGATCAAGCGCTGCAACTCTTCCAACGTGTTGAGCCGGTGACTGAGCTGCCAGCGCCAATCGTGCCATTGCTCATCGGGCACGTGCGCCCAGATCGCCGGACGCGGCGTGCGCGATGCCTTCCACTCGCGGCTGAATTTACGCATGCTTTTATCCATCTCCATTTATTTATCGCCTCGCCATCTATAAAGGATAACTATTCTGCACATCCACGCCGGTTAGAGTGTATATCGGGCGGGGTCAGGAAGCAATACAACCGCGTGACAGGGGCTCCCCCTGTCACGTGCCAAGCGGAACGGCGACTTATCCGGATAGGATCGCCGCAAGGAGAACACGGCAATCCTCGACCGAGACAGCGCGAGGATTGTTGGTGATGCTTTCCGTCTGCTGCATCACCTCATCGGCAAAACGGTGCCAGCCATAGTCAATGACAGCGGTGTCGAGGTCTTTGAGGCAGCGGGGCAGCCCGAGATATTGGATGAACTGGGCAAGTCGCTCCACCAGTTGCTCGTCCGGAACGTCCGGAGCTAGCCCAAGCGCGGTGCTGATCTGCTGACGTTTGGCAGATGGACTGGCGGGCAGATTAAAGCGCAGTACGCGGGGTAACGCTAGTGCACCGGCGATTCCGTTATGTAGATGAAGATGCAGTCTCAAAGGCACCGAAATCGCCTCCACCAGTCCCCCACCGCATTGGTCGTGACACCAGCCGGCCCATAAGGCGGCCAACAGCATCGCGCGACGTGCGGTGATGTCTTGGCCGTCCGTCATAGCACGCGGTAAGTGCTGCCATACCGTCTGAATAGCAGCGATAGCCAGAGGATCGACGAACGGGTTTGCACGGCGTGCCAGATAGGCCTCCAGGGCCTGGATCATAACCGTGATGCCAGTGGCCGCTGTGAGCGGAGGCGGCAATGAAAGAGTCAGCGCCGGGTCGATCCATGCCACATGGGGGAACATCCAGGGACTGGCAACCGATTTGTAGGTCGCACTAGTACCATCGAGGATGGAACAGGAACGCGTCACCTCGCTGCCGGTGCCCGCCGTCGTTGGGATCGCCACCAGGAAAGCACTGCGCCGTCGAACACGGCGGTTGCCGTTGAGATAATCCGTGTAACTGCCCCCGTTGGTCAGCAACATGGCGATGGCTTTGGCGACATCGATGACGCTGCCACCTCCCAGAGCGACCAGCGCGTCCACACGTTCCTCGCGCGCCAACTCGAGTCCTTGATGCACTTCTCGTACGTCAGGATTGCTGCTGACATGGGTGTAGAGGATCACTTTGCCGCCGGAGGCCTCCAGGGCAGCGCTGATCTGCTGTGCCCACGGCAATTCGATGAGAAGTGGGTCGCTGACAAGCAGGACCCGTGGCGTTGCGGCCGCAGCTAACCAGGCCGCGATGCTGTCGTGTACCGGCTGCCCAAAGACCACTTGTGTGGGAATATAGAGAGTGAAGTGCATGAAACCGGGCGCTTACGCGGCTTTTTCGTAGACCTCAAGCATTGCCAGCAACACTTCGTTGGTGAACTGACCGATTTGCTGGTAGGCAGCCACCAGGTCGATGTTCGCCCCCTGGCCTATCGTCTTGGCCATCTGACGCACTCCATCCATCAGGAAGTCCTGGAAGTAGAGGAATGCGCTTACCGATTCGGTGATGCGCAGATTGCGCGCGACGGAGCGCTCGCCATAAGCGCGTCCCAGCGCACGTGCCTCATCGAGGATGCCCTGACGATCACCCGGCTGGGCAAGATATTGCATCACCAAGGAAAGCAGCTTGCGTCCCAGCTCCCGGTGCTCTGCCTTGTCGGTTTCATCAAAACGCTTGTACCAGCTCTGCTCGCTGATCTTGCCACCGCTCACCTCGAGACGCGCCCGCCCTAGCGCGCTTTGCACTAGCAATTGGATCCCGGCCGGTTCAAGCGGCTCCGGCTCCAGCAGAGCACGCACATCTGTCTCGGCAAAGCGGCGATGGCCACCAGGAGTGCGCACTGTGTGGATCTTGCCGGCATCCGCCCATTGACGCAGCGTGGAAGGGTGGACACCCAGCATCCGACTGGCATCTTGCAGCGACAACCACCTTACACCAGGCGTGAGACCCGATCCCTTTCCTGGCATGCAATACCTCCTACTCACCAATGGATATTCCCACTCTATCTGATATCAGCGGATATGATTTGTAACATATTGCAAATTGTACATGAGTTTCAGCATATCTGCAAGCTGCCAAAGTTATGGTGGGTGACATTGCATCGGGGTCGAACGCGCGCAACACTTGAGATGGTGACGACACATCCACGCCACGATCATTAGGGAGCGAAAAACCTCTCCGCCCCAGGGAACACCGAGCACGCTGCGCCGTAACCGCCCGCAGCTTTGGAACCCACGGCGATTTTGCTGGCACGGCCCACGCGCTTGGCATGCGCACTTGAGGGGCGCTTCAACGGTTTTGGGAGCTTCGGTGTCGCGCTCGGCCGCCATCCGGAGCACGCGGACGCTGGTAGACAGCTCGTTGCGCCGCAGGTGCACCGTCCAGGGCGGACTCACCACCGTTTGGGACAGACCGGCAAGTGGTTTATCCCTGCACTGCGTTGTCGGCTTAGCAATCCTGGACGACGGAAATATTTTGGTTTTTTGGGAAATCCGGTTCCGAAAATTGGCGGTGACTTCTGGCTGGATTATAATGTCTCAGGGTTCGAGTGAAGTGTGGCAATGCTTCTTCAGAGAGCCCTGCCAGGACGCTCTCATAATGGTGCTGAGTATGAGTAAAGGAGGTAGCTGTGACAGCGTATCGCATCGAGAAAGATTCACTGGGTGAAGTGCGCGTGCCAGCAGACCGCTTATATGGCGCGCAAACACAACGCGCGCTGGAGAACTTCCCCATCAGCGGATTGCGAATGCCACGCCCGTTTATCCGCGCACTGGGGCTCATCAAAGGTGCTGCAGCGGATGTGAACGCCGAACTTGGATTGCTCGCCCCTGAGCTGGCACACGCGATTCGTCAGGCGGCCGATGAAGTTGCCGAGGGAAAATGGGACGACCACTTCCCGGTGGATGTTTTTCAAAGTGGTTCTGGCACTTCCACGAACATGAACGCCAACGAGGTGATTGCGCATCGAGCTACCCAGCTGTTGGGCGGAGATCTGGCGTCGCCCCTGGTGCATCCCAATGATCATGTCAATATGTGCCAATCCTCTAACGACGTGATCCCCACTGCGATTCACATTAGCGCCTACCAAGTCACGCACGACCTGCTGTTGCCAGGACTGCGCCATCTCGACTCCGTTTTGCAGCGGCGTGCAGCTGAGCTGGACGGTGTCGTGAAGACGGGGCGGACTCATCTCATGGACGCCTTGCCGGTCCGAATGGGACAGGAAGTCAGTGGTTGGGCTTTTCAGATTAGGCAGGGCATTGAGCGGATTGAGGGATGTCTGCCACGTCTGGCACAGCTGACGATCGGTGGGACTGCTGTAGGCACCGGTTTGAATGCCCATCCCGAGTTCGCAACGCGGGTCGTGTATGCGCTGGCAGCTCGTACCGGTTCACCATTTGTGGTGTGCGAGAACCATTTTGCTGCCCAGGCGGCACTTGATACCGTGGCGGAATTAAGCGGCCAGCTCAAGGTCACCGCCTGCGCCTTGATGAAAATCGCCAATGATGTACGCTGGATGGGCAGTGGCCCCATCGCCGGCCTGGGTGAGATCACATTGCCGGCTTTACAACCGGGTTCCAGCATCATGGCGGGCAAGGTGAATCCGGTCATCTGTGAAGCCGTTATGATGGTATGCGCCCAGGTCATGGCCAACGACGCCGCGATCACCATTGGTGATGCGCTGGGCAATTTTGAGCTGAACACGATGATGCCATTGATCGCATACAATGTGCTCCAATCGCTCACCATCTTGGGCAACGCTGCGCGCCTGTTCGCCGACAAAGTTGTGGCTGGATTTGTCATCAATCGACAGCGCATCGAGGAGAGCATCGAGCGTAATCCGATCCTGGTTTCGGCGCTCAATCCCGTGATCGGCTATGACAAGGCGGCCGAGATTGCCCGACGGGCCTATGCCGAGCGACGTCGAGTACGCCATGTCGCTGCCGAGATGACAGGGATCAAGCCGGATGAATTACTTCGCTTGCTGGATCCATGTCGCATGACCGAGGGGGGGATCTTGGCACGCTGAGGTTGGCAGCGTCCTCATAGCGCATTCGCTTGAGCGTCTCAGACAGTTCCCGGCTCACGCGGGTTTTTATCGCCGACCAGTTTCATCCCCGGCTGGGTGACCTGAAGCCTTCCTAGCACCACCTGAGATTTCCGCGCTGGGGCACAGCCATGGTATAGTATACTTGGAGGGATCACACCGTTCGTGAAGGGATCGACGATGATACAACGAGTGGCGATGATCAGTGTTCACACCTGTCCTCTGGCGACTTTGGGCGGCAAGGAGACGGGTGGCATGAACGTCTATGTGCGTGATCTCACGCGCGAACTGGCACGGCGGCACATCGCGGTAGACGTGTATACGCGTTCCCAAAATCCTGCCATTCCGCGTGTAGCTGGCCGGCGACGATTGGGTAGCAGTGCGCGCGTCATCCATATCCCCGCCGGGCCCGAGCAGCCGCTCAATAAGAATCGCGTGTTCGACTATCTGCCGGAATTTGTGGCCCGTGTCCAAGAATTTGCCCAGCAGGAGGGCCTTCGCTATGACATCATCCACAGCCACTATTGGCTCTCCGGTTGGGTGGCGCGCGAGTTGCGTGCCAGCTGGCACGCACCTATCGTGCACATGTTCCACACACTCGGTTACTCCAAGAATCTGATCGCAGCGCCAGAGGAACGCGAGAGCGAGTGGCGCATCGAAGTGGAAAGGCAAATTATGCAATTCGCCGACTGTCTGATCGCCGCCACTCCATTAGAGAAATCCGATATGGTCACTGCCTATGGCGCCGACGAGTCTAAAATTATGGTGATACCTCCCGGAGTGGACCGGCGTCTCTTCCGTCCTATACCGCGGGCTGAGGCACAAGCTCATTTCGGTATGCCACCGAACCATCACATGGTGCTGTTCGTGGGGCGTATCCAGCCCCTCAAGGGCATCGACACGCTCTTTCGTGCGATGAAGCTAGTGATCGAACAATTCCCCAATTGGCGCGAAGACCTTTGCGTGTGCATCATCGGCGGTGACCCAAGCGATTCTGATGAAACAGAGTTGCAACGCTTGTATCAGCTGCGTGATGAGTTAGGTATTGGTGATCTGGTCATCTTCATGGGCGCCCGCGATCAGGATTCGCTGGTATGGCATTACTCCGCAGCGGACGTCGTGGTGATGCCTTCCCATTACGAGTCGTTTGGCATGGTGGCATTGGAAGCGATGGCATGTGGAACGCCGGTCATCGGCGCAGATGTAGGGGGTCTCTCCTTCAGCATTCAAAACGGCTATAATGGATTCCTGGTGCCGGGACGAGACCCCCAGGCGCTGGCTGATAAGATCCTTCTGCTCCTCAAACATCCTTTCTTACGCGACCAGCTGGGCGAACAAGCATTGCGCACCACCGAGCGCTATGACTGGCATTACATTGCCGATGAGATTTTAGAGGCATACGCCTTCGCCTTGAGCAACCACTCAGCCCCTCGTGCTTTAGTACGCACGTCGTGAGGGGCTGAACGACTCATCACCGCTCAACCCAAGCACGTTGCCAAATTCTAAAACGTGCGAGCAGCAACATCTTGTCCGCTGCAAAGGGAGGCGCTGCAAACACCTATGTCAACCGAGGATCACATCGTGGATTTGGGACCTGAAGACGCCCGGCCAGTATCACCCTCTGGGTCAGAGGAGCTCCCCGAAGAAGCTCAGCCCACACAACAGCCCCATATCGGGCCAGCCCTTTGTGGCAGTCGGGATGACACCGCACGTGCCAGCTTTATCGGAAATGCTTATGACCTGGCCGCCTTGGGCGCACTTGGCAGCGGGGTGCTGGCGCTGCTCTCATGTGTGACGTGTAATATGGTCTATTATTGCTTGCCTCTGCTGCCCATTGCATTGGGCATAGTGGGCCTGGTGGCTGCAGAACAATCGGTGAATGCCCGTCGCACTCGCATCTGGTCATGGATTGGCGTCGCAGCAGGTATCCTTATCATATTGGTTATGCTAGCTGCCGTTGTGCTTTACTTCATTTTCATCGCCCTGATGCTCTACATGGGATATACAGACAAGCTAGATTAAACATCACGCTTTGGCGGCACGACGGCGCAGCGCTCCACGTACAACGCGTACCAGCACCCATACGGGGATCAGTACTACGATCAGCAAGGGCAGCAAGAAAAGGTTAAATACAAAGACAATACAGAGTTTAAAAATATGTCAATACTTATAAAGAAGTTAGCAAAAGCAATAGCAGAAGAAGTTAAAAAAGGGTTAAAAAAGATAGATATAAAAACCAGTAAT
>JANXAX010000120.1:0-2052 GCA_025062175.1 Anaerolineae bacterium
ACTGTTCCAGCTGCGCGGTCAGGTAGTCCACCGCTGCCTCATCATCGCTCTGCGGCACGTCGAGCAGGAAGAAGGGTTTGCCTTGGGCATAGGCGAAGTTACCCAGCATCTGGCCGGCCAGGTCGCAGACATGGGACGTGGCGACGCCGGCGTCGAGGCGTGGGAAGAGCCGGCTGGCATCCAGACCGGCCGCGCTGCGGTGCACTGTGCACAGGTCGACCGGATAGCCCGCTGCCGCCGCTTGCGACACCCCCAGCGCGCTCAGCCCCATCGAGGCCGCCAGCCCGGCCCACGTCTCGGGGAAGAAGGGCACGATCCCCAGTCCCCAGAAGAGCTCGCTTGGCACGAAGATGTTGCTCCACACCACAGGCTGCGCCCGCGCAGTATAAGCAGCGCGTGCCATCTCTAAGAAGAAGTCCGCCGAAACGTGGTGGTGTGGCTTTTGAGGACGTCCGGCAAGCAACGCGCGCACCAGGCGCAACCCGAGCGGCGAGCGCAGCAGCACTCTCAGCAATCGAATCCGGATGTCGCAGGGGTTATCCATGCGTCCGCACCGTTTCCAAGAAGGCTTCGACGCGCGTGCGCTGCTGGCCGCTCAGCGCCTCGTCCTCCAATTCCAGCAACAACACGGGGATGCCGAGGCGTTCCATAGCTGTCCTGAGCATGGGATATTCGGCCAGCGGCAGGTCGCAGAACTTGCTGTAGGCACAGATGACGGCGTTCGCCGCGCGTTCACGTGCCAACCGGGTGAGGTACTCCAAGCGCCGCATGGGTGCGCGCACACGAGGGGCCGGAGATTTGCCAAGGTATGCCTCGGCCAATGCTATCAGGAGCGCGTCAACCGTTTCACCCGTCTCGGCGATCATCGCTGTCATGGAGAGCTCATCCAGGTCAGAGACCTCGGCGACCACGCGCGCGCCGTTTGCCTCGAGCAGGCGCACCAGCGCAGCAGGCGCCGCCAGCTCGGCGAGCAGCATCAGGCGCACCCCTGAACGATCTGGGCTGTCTGCTAATCTCGGCGCCTCCGCGAGAACGGATAGGGCGTCCAGCTGAGCCTGCAATGCCTCGCTGGCACGTTGAGGGTGTTCGGTGAGTGTCGTTTGGCGCAGGCGGCGGTACAGCGGGGTGGGCAGTGTGCCGTCCAGCCAGCGCGCCTTCAGCGCGGCTAGCAAGCGACGCTGGTGATTGTACAGCGCGATCGCGACGCGCAGCCGGTGGGCACTCAACGGCACGCCGGTATACCGTTCCAGCTGCTCCGCCAGCCTGGCCAACTCGGCGGCAAAACGCCGGACCGCCGTGGCATCGCCGGTGCGCGGCACCTCCAAGCTGCCCCAGATCGGCACCGGCACGCACTCTGCCCAGATATCTTGCAGGCGGCGCACCGCGTCGTCCTCGTCGGTGAAGACCACCGCTTGGACAGGGGGGCGCTCTTCGAGAAAGGTGGCCAACAGATTGCGAGTCAGCGCGCAGAAGTTGCGTGGCAAATAGGCCTCTGCCGCGGTGGGCTTAGTCGTCGTGGGAAATACGCGCACCGGTGTGCAGCCCGACGCAAACACCAGCTCGCGCGGCACGAACGCGCTGAACAAGCCGACATGCGGTTGGTCGGTATCCGCGGTGCTCATGGCAGGAGAATCTCGCCTCCGGAGAGTCCTTTGGGCCAGCGCCGCACTTCATGCAGGCGCGGCCGTCGCTTCAGTGCCTCGACCACCGGCTCCTGGTCGCCCTCGCGGTCGTGATACCAGGCGTTGACCTCCCAGGTCGGATCATCGTATTCGAGCGCGCGTTGTGCCAGCAACCAGGTCATAGTGGTGAAATAGTAGTCCGGCGCCTTATCGAGCATATAATCGGCCTGCCGCAACGTCCACTCGGCGACCGTCTGGCCATCCACCACGGGGTAGCGCGGGTCTTCGCCCGAGCCCTTGGTGGCACCCCCTTCGGTGGAGATCAGCGGGATGGTAAAGCCGAAGAGCTCGTAAAATTGATCGTGCCATGCGATGAAGTGCAAGAAACAGGTCGAGTCATCGGCCAGGTTGTCGCCCACATAGTAGCCGC
>JANXAX010000120.1:2062-7379 GCA_025062175.1 Anaerolineae bacterium
CCCGGCTCCCGGGCCGTGGCGCGTGCATGATTGATCTTGGCCACCTGTTCCGGGGTTAGTGTGTAGCGCTCGATCTCCGCCTGGGTCAGCGGACGGCTCGTCAGGTTCACCTCATCATAGGGGTAGTCGGGCGGGTGGTTGATGTTATAGTTGTGGATTGGTGCCCAGGAGAAGTAGAGGACCTCGGTATTCCCCTGGGCACGTAGCGCGTCGAAGAACTGATAGAAGAAATCGCGCCGCCAGTCTGGCCTTTTCTTGGATGGGGCAAAAAACGAGGGAAGACTGGGATAGCCGCCGGCACGGTAGATCACGCGGGCGGCATCCGCCCAGATGCGCGCGAGGTACTCCGGCTGGGGCTTCCCGTCCTTCTGACACCAACCACCCGCCTTGCCGGGCAGGTTGGGCTCGTTGTAGAGCTCGTAGTAATACACCCCTTTGGCCACGTAGTGACGCACCAGAGCGGTCAGATCCTCCGGATCGAAAGGTTCATTGCAGCGCTGGTACAGGCGCAACACCGGCATAATGCCGCGCGCGACCAGCTCCTCGATCGTGTGGTCGTACGCGCGCCCGCGCGTGCCGTCGTTGAGCAACTTCACCCAGCGGATGTTCATGCGCGCCAGCTCGGAGACGAAATAGCTGGTCGCCTCGGCGGACTGAGCGTGCAGGTGCGTGCTCCAGTGCACACCCAACCCGTTGTCCTGCGGCGGACGTGGAAAGGCGCTAAGCGGCAACGGCGCATCCGGATAAGGACGCCCGAATCGCCCGACATCCGGTGTGGTCGTCGGAGACGGAAAGGGCGGGGTCACGAGGCTGACCGGCGTGTCGGCAGGCGTCGTGCCCGTCGGGGTCGAGGAGCTCACCGCTGCCGTCGTGGGCAATGAGGTGGAGACAAATTGGGGTGGGGCGTGCATGTCTCCCGGAGCGAGGACACCCTCGAGTGCCAGGATAATGATCGCCAGCCCACTCAAGAGAATAGCGGTGCTGGAAACAATAACCCATCTCCGGCTATGCATCGTAGATTCCCAATGGGCGAGCTGCCAAAACCCACACTCGGGAACACATCATTCCTGTGCCTGTAATAAACGGTACAACGTGCGTCGCGCCAGAATGTCCCCACTGATGACGCCCAGTACCTCACCATCGCGCACCACCGGCATGGCGGATATCTCATAGTACTCCAGCTTCTGCACCACATCCAAAATGCTCGCCTCGGGTGGCACGCTGACCACCTCGCGCGTCATCACCTGCTGCAGGGGCATGTCCTGCGGCCCGCCGACCGCGGCCGATGCACGGGTGATATCCCAGTCGGTGACCACTCCCACCAGCTTCCCTTGCGCTGAGATCACTGCCAGCATGTCACTCTTGGTCTCGATCAGTCGCTGTGCTGCTTACCGCGGTGCTCGTTTCGGGAATGATGATCTCCACGCGCGTTTCCCCTTCCACACTGGAGGCGGCCACGATGCCGCTCTTGCCGCCGCCGTAGGGCAATGCTGCGGCGGCGTTCTTGAGTGTCATCCCGCGCCAGGTTGTGGATCGCGAAGGGCGTCACGTCGGGCAGCATGCGAATGCCTCCCATCGCCGGGCGTCCCATCGCCAGGTTGTCCACGACCAGATAGCCGCCTATCTCTAGCGGGCTCTCTTCGTCCCACATGCATACCACCAGGCGCGGTCCGAGGCGGTCTACCTCGATGCCCAGACGATGGAGACGCTCCACGTCGGTCGGGCCGAACTCCATGTAGGCACGTCCGTCCTCGCGCTGCAGACGATTGCGCCATGTCCGTTCCGGCAACACATCGTGCAAAAATTCACTCATCCGTTTGGGGATCATTGCCGTGCTCCTACCCGGGATCTGGTGCCGCATCACGCCATATTATGATGCGGCTCAGGGCATCATCCACCTCACCGTCGACGGCGCAGCGCGGCGAACTGGGGGTCCTTTTCCAAGAGTAGTTGCAAGCCGGTGATAAGGTCCACACGCGGTGTATAATGCAGCAATTTGCGGGCGCGCGTCAGATCAGCCACCAGGCGGCTGACCCCGCCGCTTTGGGCGTGGACATAGAGCACCTGCACATTGTGCCCGACGACGCGCTCGATCGCTTCCACCAGCTGGTTGATGCTGGTCTCCTGCCCCGAACCCACGTTGATGACCTGGCGGTTGACATCCGGTGCCGTGGCGGCTGCGACCAATGCATCCACCACATCGTCAATATAGACAAAGTCGCGGGTCTGCGTCCCATCGCCGAAGACCACCAACGAGCCTCCGCCCAGCGCCTGGCGCAAGAACTGCGGGATCACAGGCGCATGCACCGGAGGGATGGCCTGTCCGGGGCCGTAGGCGTTGAAGATGCGCAGACAGACGCTCTCAATGCCCCACAAGGCGTTGATGGTATTGACATAATACTCACTGGCCAGTTTGCTGACCGCATAGGGCGAGGTGGGATTGGGGGGCATATCCTCGGTGACTGGCTGGCGCGGTTGTTCGCCGTAGATGGCGCCCGAGGAAGCCAGGATGACGCGCCGCACCCCGGCATCGCGCATAGCCTCCATCAGGGCTACCGTGCCTCCCACATTAGTAGCGTTGTACTCGCGTGGGTAGAGGATCGATTCGGGCACCGAAACGCGTGCCGCCAGATGATAGACGCAGTCCACCTGATAGAGCAGGCGCCACAGTTTGGGCTTGTCACATACATCGCCGCGCGTGAAGTTTACCTCCGGCAGCAGACGTGCCGGATCCCCCGCACTCAAATCATCGAGGACGCGCACCGCGTGTCCTTCGCGCACCAATCGGTTGGCCAGTGCGGCGCCGATGAATCCGGCGCCTCCGGTGATGAGGAATTGCATTGTGGCGTGTCAGACAGGCATTTGATAGATGCGATAGGTGCGGTAACGGCGTGCGCCGTAGGGGCCTCCCACCTTGATAATAATGCGGTTCATCATCTCGTTGGTCTCAAGGATCCATGAGAACTCGATCGTCGTATAGCCACTTTCGATCGCCGAGCGGACCGTCTCATACATCAGCACCGCTTCGACGCCGTGGCCACGGAAATCCTCGACGACCCCCATGATCATCAGGCGGGCGCCGGTGATTTTGCGCGCGTACCACAACGCCTTGAGCCAGCCCGAGGGGAACAAGCGGCCGTTCAGATGTTTGAGCACCTGGTTGACGTCGGGCACACACACTGAGAGGCCCACCGGCCGGTCTCCAGCCTCGACAAGAACGCACAGGCGCGGATCGAGGATCTGTTTGAGGTCGTGGGCCATCTTGTCCACTTCGGCGTCGGTCATCGGGACGAATCCCCAATTGCGCACCCACGCCTGATTGTAGACCTCCTTGGCGCGTTGGAGCTCCGCGTCGAATTCTTTCATGCGTGGGCGACGTGTGACGATCCCGGCGCGCTCTTTGGCCAGCTTGGTCACCCGCACTAACTTTTCCGGCAGCCCACTCGGGTCGCCGTGAAACTGGCTCAGGTCCGCCACGTAGGCGTATACGTCCATCACCTTGGTGAGTCCGAAGCGCTCGACGAACTCGTTATAATAGGGGGGATTGTAGGGCATCATCACCATAGGGGGGCCGGGCTCCCCTTCGAGTAACATGCCCACCTCATGGTTCTGGGAAAAGCTGAGCGGCCCGCGCAACGCGCTCATTCCCTTGGAACGCACCCAGTCCCGCGCCGTGGTGAGCAGGGCCTCTGCCACCTGATAGTCATCCACGGTTTCAAAGAAACCGAACATGCCGGTTTTCTCCGCATGCACCTGATTATGCAGGTGGTCCACGTGGCTGGAAATGGTGCCGACCACCTGCCCGTTACGGCACGCTAACCAGAGGGCGACATCGGCATGCGCGAAAAAGGGATTGTGCTGCGGGCTGAGGAACGCGCGCCGCTCGCTTAATAGAGGTGGCACCCAGTAGGGATCATCTCGGTACAGCCGGAACGGAAAGCGGATGAATTGTTCGAGATCCTTAGCGGAGACAACGGGCCGGATTTCGACATTTGGACTCATGGGGATCAGACCTCGATTGTCTGTCCTGGTTGAAGCACAATGACGCGTGTAGGTGTCTCGCTTTCCACACGCCGCGCCCACGCATGGGCGTCCTGCTGGATGAGATCGAACGTATTGTAATGGATAGGGACGACACGCGCCGGCTGGATCAGCTTGACCGCACGCAGCGCATCCTCCGGACCCATTGTGTAGTTATCCCCAATAGGCAACAACGCAAGATCAATCCCCTCTTCTCCGATCAGCTTCATATCGTAGAACAAACCAGTATCGCACGCATGGTAGACCTTGCGATTGTCCTCAAAGTAGAAGAGGAAGCCGACCGGGTTGCCTCCGTAGGAGCCATCCGGCAACACAGAACCGTGATGCGCAATGGTGAGCTTCAGCCTGCCCCATGGGTAGGTGTGCGACCCGCCGATATGCTGAGCGTGGACGTTCTCCACCCCATTGGCCACCAAGCAGTTCTGGATCTCGTAATTCGAGATCACCAAGGCGCCGGTGCGTTTGGCAATCGCGACGGTGTCGCCCAGGTGATCTCCGTGGCCATGGGACACCAGGATATAGTCCGCTGCAACGGCGTCAGCACGCACCGGGCTGAGCGCATTTCCGGTGAGGAAGGGATCGGTCAGAATGCGAAAGCCGCGGGTTTCAAAGAGAAAACAAGCATGCCCATACCAGGTGACTTTGGTCGCCAAGGTGAAATTTCCCTCCTCAGGTATTATGTTTTAGAAAATGAGCGCCTTCAGGCCGCTTTCTCGGTGGCAGGCGTCTTTTCTTTCAGGAGACGTGCAATTTCCTTGCGCGCGCGCTCATAGCGCTGCAATAACTGTTTATCCGTCCCCTTAAAGCTAAGGATCGTCTGGCGGGCACACAGCGCACAACCGCGCTGCGCCCGATAGCTGTCCATCTCGCAGGTCAAGCAGCTGTTCAGACGGATCATCATCATCGAAAACGCCAAAGCATCGGGATGCGTTTCCGGCAGTGTCACCAAGTAATCAATCAGCTTCTTCCACTCTTCGCCGCGCAGGTCACGCAGCTGGGCGATCAAATGGGGTGTGAACAAGAGCTCGTATTTCTGATACACTGGTCCGACCCATCCATTCTCAAGATATTTGACAAAACCACCCACACACTCAGCCTTTATTGGTCTTCTATATTATAGAGGGCGTGCGGGACGGTGTCAATAGCTTTCCGAGGATGGCGACAAAAACTTTCAAGTTGCCCTTTTTATCGCTCCCATTTTCCTGCATGAATCTGGGTGGTTGCAGACTTCTCCAAAACATCCCGATTCACCCTTGTAAGTGACCAGTTTCTATGC
>JANXAX010000121.1 GCA_025062175.1 Anaerolineae bacterium
CGTGGCACGGATGCTGCCACACTCCAGATAACGGTGCACCAGTCGCTTTCTGGCCTCCGCCGCGTTCATCGCGTCTACTTCTCGATAAGCCAGTTTGGCCATAGGCGGTGTTTCCTCCTGCTGCCGGGTTTGCCCCAATGCATCTATGGGAGGTGCACCGCCTTTTGTCAGGATTCCCATTATCCCCTGGTAACGATCTCCTGGCGCACGTACCCTTTGTTTTTGACATCCTCCACCATGCCATGTATAATTTCAGATTCAGTGTACAAGCGAGGTATGACGACAGGGTTCTGGACACGCAAGCGAGGGACATCGCGCGCTTCCGGGGCGAACCAGCGCGCTTTAATTCGAGTAGTGGTTCCGTGGAGCCGACGAGCGGTCGGCTCTTTTTTTGTGCCCATAGAGGCGAATACCCCATGACGAGCCTGCGTCTGCCCGGCTTGATTGATCCCCACGTGCACCTGCGCGAGCCCGGCGCCACTTATAAGGAAGACTTCGACACGGGCACCGCTGCGGCGCTGGCGGGCGGCTTCACCTGTGTCCTCGACATGCCCAACAATCAACCGCCCATCACCGACGTCGCCACGCTTCAGGCCAAACAGGCCGCTGCGTGCGCCAAGGCGCGCTGTGATTATGGCCTCTACCTGGGCGCTGGCGTGGACAACATCCTCACGGCCGCGGCACTGGCCGACCGCGTGGTCGGGCTGAAGTGTTACCTCGACCAGACCTTCGGCCCGCTGCGCCTCGACACGCTCGAAGCACTGGTCCAGCATGCCGAACGCTGGCCACGCGAACGCCCTCTGCTCGTCCACGCCGAGGGTCGCAGCATGGCGGCTGCCATCCTGGTGGCACAGCTGACCGGGGCACGCTTGCACATCTGCCACGTCAGCCGCGCCGAGGAGATCGACCTGATCCGCCGCGCGCGCGATAAGGGGCTGACAGTCACCTGCGAGGCAACGCCGCATCACCTCTTTCTCACCGCCGCCGATGCGGCCACTATCGGCGCGGGACGCAGCGAGGTGCGCCCTCGCCTGGCGGATGCGCGCGACCGCGCCGCCTTGCGCGCTCACCTGGCGCTCATCGACTGCTTCGCCACCGACCACGCGCCGCACACCACGGCGGAGAAGGACAGCGCCAACCCGCCGCCTGGCTTCCCCGGCCTGGAGACCGCCCTGCCACTCTACCTGGAGCTGGTGCGCGAGGGACTGCTCACCCTCGACGAGCTGCTCGCGCGCACCGTTTACAACCCGCAGCGCATCTTCAACCTGCCCGAACAGCCCAACACCTGGATCGAGGTGGACACCGAGGCGGAATGGGTAGTACGCGGCGCGGAGCTATACACCCGCGCTCGCTGGAGCCCCTTTGAGGGCTGGCGGCTGCGCGGCCGCGTGCTGCGCGTCGTCTTGCGCGGCCGACTCGCCTATGAAAACGGCAACGTGCTCGCCCCGCCCGGCAGCGGCCGAGATGTGCGGGCGGCAACTGATGCAAATTCACTCACATCAGGAGAGGAGTGTAAGGACAGATGAACGGCTATCCCTTCAATCGGCGACGTGCTACCGCAGCCCATCTACCGTTAGGAGAACGGCGCGATGCCCGTTTCTATGGCAAGCACATCCTCTCGGTCTCCCAGTTCACGCGCACCGATCTGGAATATATCTTCGCCGTCGCCGACGAGATGCGCATCATGGTCGAGCGCGTCGGCACCTTTGACCTGCTCAAGGGCAAAATCCTCGCCAACCTGTTCTACGAGCCGTCCACGCGCACGTCCTCATCTTTCACTGCGGCGATGGAGCGGCTGGGTGGCAGCGTCATCCCCATCAACGAGGTGCGCTACTCATCCGTGGCGAAGGGCGAGTCGCTGCCCGACACGGTGCGCACACTGGAAGCCTACTCTGACGTGATCGTATTACGTCACCCCGAGACCGGTGCCGCGGCTCTGGCCGCCCGCTATGCGCGCAAGCCGATTATCAACGCAGGTGACGGCACCGGCGAACACCCCACCCAGGCGCTGCTCGACCTCTTCACCATTCGCGAGGAGCTGGGGCGGCTGGAAGGTTTGACCGTCACTATGCTAGGCGATCTGAAATACGGGCGCACAGTGCACTCGCTGGCGCGCCTGTTGGCGCTCTACGGCGCGCGTATCAATTACGTCTCGCCGGAAATCCTGCGCATGCCGCGCGAGATCGTCGAGGAACTGGAGCGTCAGGGCATCCCCCAGCGCGAGTACACCATGCTGGACGACGTGCTGG
Source organism: Anaerolineae bacterium (assembly GCA_025062175.1). GTDB lineage: Bacteria > Chloroflexota > Anaerolineae > 4572-78 > NAK82 > NAK82. The sequence continues at coordinate 2,250 of JANXAX010000121.1, forward strand.
CCGAGACGGATGTGCTCTACGTGACGCGCGTACAGAAGGAGCGCTTTGAGGACCTGGATGAATACGAGCAGGTCAAAGATGCCTACGTCATCACCACCGAGACGATGAAGCGCGCTAAGCCGGCGATGATTTTGATGCATCCCCTGCCGCGGGTAAGCGAGATCGCGCTGGACGTCGACCTCGACCCGCGCGCCGCCTACTTCCGTCAGGTGGAATACGGGCTATATGTGCGCATGGCACTGTTGGCAATGGTGTTGGGCAAAGCATGAGCGACTCACCCTTTTTCGACTGGTTAGAGCGACGCGCCCGTGCGATTGACTCGTTGCTGTGCGTCGGGCTTGATCCGCGCGTCGAGACAGCTGATGCGCTGCTGGCAGAGTGCCGCCGCCTGATCGAGGCGACGGCGCCCTATGCCTGTGCCTTTAAGCTGAACAGCGCCTTCTTCGAGCGCATCGGCGCCGCGGGGTTGAATGTGCTGTGCCGCGTGATCCGCACGGTGCCCGCCGACATCCCGGTGATCCTGGACGGCAAGCGTGGCGACATCGCCGACACGGCCCTCGCCTACGCCGAAGCCGCTTTCGACCTGTGTGGCGCCCATGCGGTGACGCTCAACCCCTATCTGGGTGGCGAGGCGCTTGCCCCTTTTCTAGAGCGACCTGAGCGCGGCGCCTTTATCTTGTGTAAGACGTCCAACCGCGGCGCCGACGAGTTCCAGGCACTGGATGTGGGCGGGCGGCTGCTCTATGAAGCAGTGGCGCAACGTGCCCAGACGTGGAGCCGTTACCCTAACGTCGGCCTGGTGGTCGGCGCGACCGATCCGGTAGCGCTGGCACGCGTGCGCATGGCGGCGCCTGACGCGTGGCTGCTCGTGCCCGGCGTCGGCGCACAAGGGGGCGACCTGGAAACGACACTAGAGGCGGGCCTGCGCCCCGATGGCCTGGGCGTGCTGGTCAACGTCTCGCGCGCCATCGCCCAGGCGTTCGATCCGGCTGTCGCAGCGCAACAGCTGCGCGACACGATGCGCGCCGTCGCGACACGAGTGCGCCAGCGCGCCGTTGAGTCATACACGACGCGCATCCGCCGCTATGTCCTCAGACAGCTGGCGCAAGACCTGATCGCATCGCAATGCGTGCGCTTCGGCTCGTTCGTCCTCAAGTCGGGCATCACCTCGCCCATCTACCTCGACCTGCGCCGTCTCGCCGCCCATCCCGTCATCTTGCGGCGTGTCGCCCAGGCGTATGTCACCATCCTGCGTGACCTGACGTTTGACCGCCTGGCGGGGGTGCCCTATGCCGCGTTGCCCATCGCCACCGCGGTGGCGCTGGAGATGAACATGCCCTTCGTCTATCCGCGGCGCGAGACAAAGGACTACGGCACTCAGGCAGTCGTTGAAGGAGAGTACCGCGCTGGCGAGCGCGTGGTGTTGCTGGACGACATAGCGACGACCGGCGACTCGAAGCTCGAGGCGATCCACAAGCTCGAATCGGTCGGGCTGCAGGTGCGCGACATTGTGGTGCTGATCGACCGCGGCCAGGGCGCGGCGACGGCGCTGGCACAGGCACACTATCGCCTGCACGCCGTAGTCACCCTGCCGGAGCTGCTGGAAGAATGGCTGCGCAGCGGCGCCATCAACCGCGCACGCTACGAGGAGGTGAAGGCCTTCCTGGCCCGATGAGCGCGGCGTACTCGTTGGTGCGTGCGTTGCTCTTCCGCCTGGACGCGGAAACAGCACACGACCTGGTGCTGCGGTTGGTGCGCTGGGCGGGGCTGTTCCCCCCGACGTATGCGCTGCTGCGCGCGCTCTACACGCTCGAGGACGCGCGTCTCGAGGTCGAGGCGTTTGGCATACGCTTCCGCAACCCGGTTGGGCTGGCGGCGGGCTACGACAAGAACGGGCTGGCAGTGCGCGGGTTGAGTGCCTTGGGCTTCGGCCACATCGAGGTGGGCACGTTGACGTTGCACGCGCAGGTAGGCAATCCACGCCCGCGCATTCGGCGCATCCCGCAGGCGCAAGCGCTGATCAACAGCATGGGCTTTCCCAATGCCGGGGTAGATGCCTTGCGCATCCACGGTGGCGGTGACGTGCGCATCGGCATCAACATCGGCAAAAGCCGCGAGACGCCGCTCCAGGAAGCGGCTGCGGATTATTGTGCCCTGCTGCGGCGGGTGCACGGCCAGGCGGACTACGTCGCGCTCAACGTCAGCAGCCCTAACACGCCCGCGCTGCGCCAGCTGCAGACACGCGACGCGCTGGAGAGCCTGTTGAAGGCGGTGGCGGCAGTGCGCGACAGCTTGCAGCCGCGCGTGCCGCTGCTGGTCAAGATCGCCCCCGACCTGACGTGGGCCGAGGTGGACGACGTCCTGGCGGCGGTGGCTGCGACGGGCATCGACGGGGTGATCGCCACCAACACCACGTTGGAGCGCAGTGGCATCCCAGAGCGCTTTCGCGGCCTGGCGGGCGGGTTGAGTGGGGCACCGCTGCGGGCGCGTGCCACCGCGCTGGTGCGCTACATCGCCCGACGCACCGAAGGACGGCTGCCCATCATCGGCGTGGGAGGCATTGGCAGTCCAGCAGACGCATTGGAGAAGCTGGATGCCGGGGCGTGTCTGGTGCAGGTGTACACCGGGCTGGTGTATGCCGGTCCAGGGCTGGTGCGCGCCATCAACCAGGCGCTGCTGGCGCGGATGTGAGGTCTGTCCTATCATAATGGTGTCACGCTAGCGAGCGCGGCAGGCGGCAGATTGACGACCCTTGACGGTTTTGGCCTGTGCAGGCGGTTGTGATAAATACTACGACGTTAGTACCAATGACCCATTGAACTAGTTCAGAAATTCTCTTACACTGGTGGTGGATATCCTCGAAAGAGACTTTCTTTCGTGTAGAAAACCCCAAGTGGGGCAATTTCCTCCGGCATCGAGGAGATCATCCCATCTCACTCAGGAGCACAGGATGCTATGGCAACCCGAACTGAACTGATGATCAATCGCCTCAAGGAGCTCCAAGCGAGCACCCCTGATGTCGAAGCCTCGGCTGTGGTCAGCGTCGATGGCCTCATCATCGCCTCGGCGCTGCCGGCCGACGTGGAGGAGGACCGCGTCTCCGCCATGTCGGCCGCGATGCTGTCCTTGGGGGAGCGCATCGCCGGCGAGCTGCGCCGCGGGACGCTCGAGCAGATCTTCGTGCGTGGCGATCACGGCTACGTCATCCTGATGGCTGCCGGCGAGGATGCTGTGTTGACCGCTATGGCGCGCCCCGACGCCAAGCTGGGGCTCATCTTCCTGGATATGCGCCGCGCGGCACAGGATATCGCCCGTCTGGTGTGAGAAAGCCGGCGGATATCGCCGAATTGAATGCAGGAGATGAAAAATGAAAAAAGAGGAAGAATTGCAGTGGTTTATGAATCTGTGGTTGGATGGCGCGATTCGCAGCTACGGCTATATCGGTGGCACGCGCGCTCTGCGCAACTTTCTGCGTAGCGCTGCCAAAGTGGTGATCGAGAACCTGCGCCGAATGGCAAAAGCGCGGGGTAAGCAAATTGTGCTTGATGGGACGCCCCAGGTCATGATCGCGCAAATGGTCGAGATTGAGAATGTGTTCAACATCTTCCCACCTGGGCAATTGGAGATGAACACCAACGGCGACGGCAGCATCACCCTGGTATTGCACGGCTGCCCCTATGCAGAGGTATGCACCGACATCCTCACCGATCTGATCAAGGCGAACTATCCGCGCGATTCGCTGCCTTGCATCCGTTCGGAGGTCTATGCCGCCGCGCTTGCCCCGAAGGACGAGCGCCGCTGCCGCTATCAGCTCACCAAGTTCACGCCCGGTTACCGGTGTCAATCAACGTTACAGTTCCTATGAAAAACTTCCTTGGGAGGCAACCTTCACAATGAATGGGCTCATCCAAAAGATCCAGGCGGCAATGGAGATTGACCCGGAGCGTTCACGCATCCGGCTGGCCGGCCACGAAGTCGCCTATCACTGCGAGAAGTTCTCCACCCGCATCATCCGGGGATTGGAAGATGTTTTGGGCGTTGAGGAGGCGAATACCTTGATCCAACAGACCGCTGCAGAGAGTCTGTACAAGGCGCTGGCACAGCTGCCCGAGGCACAGCCGGGATGGGCGGACATGCCGCGCCCGGAACGGCTGGCAATCCTCTTCGCCATCTTCAAGATGTTGGGCTACGGCGCCGTGAGCGTCGCCGCGACGAACGGAAATCGCACCCAGATCACCTCGGCCAATTCCTATCTGGCAGAAGGGTTCCTTGAGAATGCCGAGCAGTGGCGCTGGTCGAAGCGCAGCGCGCCCTTCTGCCATGATATGTGCGGCTATCTGCGCGCCGCGTTCGCCGTCAGCGACGGCGTCCCGCTGGAGCGCGTTGCCGTCAAAGAAACCACATGCCGCACGATGGGTGCAGAGCTGTGCACATTTGAGGTGGAGGTGACCCAATGAGCATCGATCACAATGCCGTCCGCGAAGCATTTCAAAGCATGGGGCTATACGGCGACCCGGAGAGCGGCTTGATGCGTCGTTTCGGCGTGTTGCTCAACATCGCGCCGGTCGACTATTGGGTCGCCCTCGAGCTGGATTTCATCCACAAGATGGGCACCGCGGCGCTCAGACTTTCGGAAAATGTGCTCATCGACGCGGCACACTGGTGCGCCTATGGCACGTTCGGCGGCATTATGGCCAGCGCGGAATGGGCGGCGATGATCGCCCCGCAGATCAAGACGGTGCACGACAAACTCGACGGTCTGGTGGCGGTCACCAATTGCCTGGGCTGGGGGCATATCAGCCACTACCAGCTCGACGAATCGAATCAGACCCTCGAAATCACCGTCGAGCACAGCTACTATGTAGATTACTGGCTGGACAAGTACGGCAAAGCCGAGCGGCCGATCTGTTATATGTGGACGGGCGTCACGGCCGGATACATGGACCTGCTCTTCGGCGGCAAGGTGCACGAGTTCACTGCCGAAGAGGTCGCATGCGCGGCTGTGGATGGTGGCACGCGGTGCCACTTCCGCGCCGAACGGCTGGAGAAGAAGTTTGCTCTGTGATCCCGGGCAGCAGGAGATCCATCTATACCTGAGGTGAT
>JANXAX010000122.1 GCA_025062175.1 Anaerolineae bacterium
CAACACATGAGTGCCATCGCTGCGGGCGCTCGCCGCATCGTCGATCGCGACACTGGCCCGCCAGGCCACCAGTGCACCCACCAGCGTCGAAAGGGCGATCAGAACGGCGATCACGTTGCGGAAACCCTGTCCGCTCTCCATTTCCTCATAGGTGAAGAGTGTGTTGCCCAGTCGGATGCGATCGCCCACCCGCAAGCGATGGCTTGTCGTCAACAGGGTGTCGTTGACATAGGTGCCGTTTGGAGAGCCAAGATCGCGGATGACCCAGGCACCTGCCCCCTGAGCCTCGGCGACCCAGGTGATTTCGGCGTGGTGGGGTGAGACAAGAGGATCATCAATCGGGATGGTGCGCGCTTGCTCGCGCCCTAAATGGATCACGGTGGCATCGAGTGGATACTCGGTCCGCTCACCCGTGTGCTTCACCAGTTTCATCCTCGGCTGCATGGATTGCCTCTCCGTTTTAGCCTATAGCATCGTGTAAAGTTTTGGATCGGGGTTGCCGGCAAGACCATTCAGCGGGACAATCCTGGCACATAGGTGTCGTACGCGGCCAGGATTTCCTCCGGTGTGGCAGTGCCGGTGGTGCGCAACTTGCGGACAGTCACCGCAGCCGCCAGCGAGGCCAACCAGCCCGCTTCCCAGGGATTTGCCCCAGCCGCCAGAGCGGTGGTCAACGCTGCTAAGAAGGTGTCGCCGGCACCCACCGTGTCAATGGGTGGCGTGACTGGCATGGCCGGGATGTGGGTGTATCCTTCCGCGGCGCACAACCATGCACCTCGCTCCCCGCAGGTGATGTAGACCGGTCGCCCCGTGTGTGCTTGAGCACGTAATCCCGCTTCGACGAGCTGTTGCTCCGTCACCTCATCCGGTCGTCGTCCTGGAAACCACATCTGGGTTGCCTCCACGACATTCGGCTTGATGACCATCCTCTCAAATTGCGCGATGTTCGCGCGCGAGTCCGCAGCGAAGATCACTCGGGGATGCGCTTCGGCCATCTGGTTGAGCGCTTGCACCACGCGTTCCGGCACAACACCCACCGGTTGATAGTCGGCGATGATGAGCGCATCCAGTTGCGGCAGATGGCCGGCGATCTGTTCCAGCATGGCATCTAAGATGGCATCGGGCAGAGGACAGGTGTTGACGAAATCTACGCGGGCGTCCTCTTGTTGATTGTCATAGCCCATTAGGATCATCTTGCCGTAAAAAGGGGTCACCCAGTTCGATGCGCAAGTCAGCGCTGCCTCCAGACGCAGGCCGGCAGCGTTCAGCACCTGGCGAAGTAACAAACCGCGCCAATCGTCGCCCAACACGGCGAAAGCCCACGCTTCGCGCGGTTGTAGCGCAGCCACGTTCACCGCTACGTTGGCGCAGCCGCCCGCCGAGTAGGTTTCCCGCACGACCGGACGGTTGTACAGAGGCGCCTCGCGCGAGAGTTGGGCACGCATCATGTCCACATACCAATAACCATCCAGGGTGAAGTCGCCAACAATGCCAATGCGCACATCCCGGATGGCCTTCAAAAGCTCTTGCAAACGGGTGCGGCTCAGCACATGGGTGTGCGCTTCGCGCGCTCGGTCTGAGTGGTGCACGGCGTCCTCCTCTTGATCGTCGCTCAAGCGACTGTGATAGAACATGAAACCTTCAAATGCATAGCATAGCATCAAGTAAAGCGGTTTGCCAATGAACCCGCGCAACGCGTATCGGGGAATTTGATGCGCAAGCGATGCGTGATACCATGGCGTGCGTCAATCGATGTGGGATGCGCTATGGAGCATAAAGGGTTGCGAGCATGACTCAAGGTGAGCGCGAAATTCGTGTATGCGTCAATGGTGCCTGGCACTCCTTGCAGGTAGGGGCGCAGACTATGCTGCTGGAGCTGTTGCGTGACCATCTGCATCTCACCGGCACCAAGAATGGTTGTCATCAAGGGCATTGTGGTGCCTGCACCGTCCTCGTCGACGGCCATGCTGAGCGCGCATGTGTTTATCCGGCGGAGCGCGCCCATGGCCGCCACGTTGAGACCATCGAGGGCTTGGCACAAGATGGTCAGCTGCATCCTCTGCAGCGTGCTTTCGCCGAGTATGGAGCAGTGCAATGTGGTTTCTGCACCCCCGGTTTGATTATGGCCGCCAAGGCGTTGCTCGACCGCAATCCCGACCCCGATGAGGTGCAGATCAAGCAAGCGTTGCGCCATAATCTGTGCCGTTGCACCGGTTATGTCAAAATCATCGCCGCGGTGCAAGCAGCCGCGCGCGCGTTGCGCGGTGATGCCCCGCCCACATCTTCGTCCACCGAGTCCGCGGGCGTCATCGGGGGACGCAGTGTGCGTCCGGATGCCTGGGACAAGGTGACCGGGCGCACGCGCTTCACCGCCGACCTGCACGTCGCGGGCATGTTACATGCAGCGGCGCTGCGCAGTGCCCTCCCTCACGCGCGCCTGCGGCGGGTGGATGTTCGGCGGGCACGCGGGATGCCCGGCGTGGCGGCCGTGCTCACCGCGGCCGACGTGCCCGGCGAAAAGTGTCACGGGCTGGTGCAAAAAGATTGGCCGGTGTTGGCATGGGATAAGGTACGTTATGTGGGGGACGCCATCGCCATCGTGGCCGCCGAGACGCCCGAACAGGCGCGCGCCGCCCTAGAGGCGATCGAAGTGGAGTACGAACCCTTGCCGGTGGTGACTTCCGCCGAGCAAGCGCTGCAACCCGACGCTCCGCGTATCCACACCGACGGCAATCTATTGGCCCACATCCAGGTGACCAAGGGAGATGTCGAGGCCGCGTTCGCCCAGTGTGACCTGGTCATCGAGCATACCTATCACACCCCGATGAGCGAGCATGCCTTCCTGGAGCCGGAAGCCTCGCTGGCCGTGCCACACCCGGAAAGCGGCAGCCTGACCGTCTACGTGGGTTCGCAAATCCCGTTCGCCGACCGTGCGCAAATTGCTGCGAGTCTGGCCATCCCAGAAGAAAAAGTGCGCGTCGTGCACATGCCCACTGGCGGAGCGTTCGGCGGCAAAGAGGACATCTGCACCCAGATCCATGCCGCTCTGTTGGCATGGGTCACTCGGAAGCCGGTGATGATGGTGCTCAGCCGCTCCGAGTCGATGCGGGTGCATCCCAAGCGGCATGCCACCGTCATCACGATGAAATCGGGCGTGACGCGGGGGGGACGCATTCTGGCGCATCAGATTCGCATCCTGGGGGATACCGGTGCCTATGCCTCGCTAGGGGTGCCGGTGATGACGCGCGCGGCGACCCACGCCGCGGGCCCTTATGACATTCCCAATGTGCGCGTCGATTGTTATGCCGTGTATACGAACAATCCACCTGCCGGCGCATTCCGCGGCTTCGGAGTCCCCCAGGTGCATTTCGCTGCCGAATCCCAGATGGACATCATCGCCGAGGCGCTGGGGATTTCGCCCATCGAACTGCGCCGACGCCACGCCCTGCGTGTGGGCGCCAGCACCATCACCGGGCAACGCCTGCGAGAGAGTGTGGGATTGCTGGAATGTTTGGACAAAGTCGAGGAGCGGTTGCGTGCGCTGGAAGCGGTCGAAGGAAAACCGGCCGGGGAAAGCTCTGCAACAGGCCGCTACCGGCGCGCCTGGGGACTCGCACTGGCCTATAAGAACGTGGGGCTGGGAAACGGGCTGGAAGATAGCGCCGGCGCTACGGTCGAAGCTCGTCCGGACGGCACTTTGGTAGTGCGTGTGGGAGCCGCCGAGATCGGCCAAGGCATGGTGGCGGTGCTGTGCCAAATTGTCGCCGATGCGTTTGACATCGCCCCAGAGCAGGTCGAGGTGATCTCAGGGGACACGGCCCAGTGTCTGGATGGCGGCGCCACCACCGCGTCCCGCCAGACCTTCGTCACCGGCAACGCAGTGCGCTATGCGGCACAGCGCCTCAAACAGGTGTTGACGTTGACGGCGGCGGAGCATCTGGGTGTCCCTCCCCAGGAGGTGGTCTTCCGCGGCGGCATGCTCTCAGACAAAAATGGCGAACGCGCGCTGTCACTGGGTGACGTGGTACAACTGGCACGGCGTGAAGGGCGTGCCACCAGCGCTGACTACATTTACACGGCACCTCCAACCGTGCCGCTGGGCCAAGCCGGTGACAATCACTTCGCTTTCGGCTACGCGGCCCAGGCCGTGGAAGTGGAAGTAGATACCCTGACCGGACACGTCCGGGTGCGGCGGGTCATCGCGGCGCACGATGTCGGGCGTGCCCTGAACCGCACCGCGCTGGAAGGGCAGATCGAGGGAGGCATCATGATGGGCATCGGGTATGCGTTGACAGAACGCTTTGTAGTTGAAGACGGCTACGTGCGCAGCGATACGCTGGCGCGCTATCGTATACCCGACATCTCTTGGACACCGTCCATCGAACACATTATCGTAGAACATCCTGTCAGTGCCGGGCCGTATGGTGCGAAGGGAGCGGGTGAGCTGCCGTGCATTCCCACCGCGCCGGCCATTGCCAACGCAGTCTCTCGTGCGGTAGGTGTCCGGGCATTTCGCTTGCCGATCGATGCGCGTGCGCTGCGCGAAGCGCTCGCCGCCGGCCGTCGCGTCATATAAAGTCACGTGTGTTTTAGCACGATGAAGAACGCGATGCCACCATCCACTTCCACCGCGCATCGCCGCCTGCTGGGCATCTTCGCCCATCCGGACGATGAATCCTTTGGGGCCGGCGGGACGCTGGCGAAGTATGCGCGCAGCGGGGTCGAGGTGCACGTGTGCACGATCACCGACGGCGCCGGCGGCACTTATGACCCCGCCTTGCTGGCGGCCAGTGGTGTAGCCACCCTGGTGGAGCTACGACGTCGCGAGCTCGCGTGTGCTTGCCGTGTGCTCGGAGCACAGCTATGGATGCTCGGCTACCGTGACAGTGGCATGCCGGGTAGCCCGGACAATCTCCATCCGGACAGCCTGTTGCAGGCCCCCATGGATGAAGTGATCGCCCAGCTGGTGCGCGTCATCCGCCACGTGCGCCCGCAGGTCATCATCACGCATGAGTTCTCTGGCGGTTACAATCATCCGGACCATGTAAAAACCAGCCAGGCGGTGTACCATGCATTCCGGCTGGCTGGGGATGCGAGCTATTCCCCGCCTTTGCCCGACGCGGCGCTGCCTCCCTGGCCACCTATGCGCCTGTATCACCTGGTGGTGCCGCGTTCGGCGATCCGTTGGTTCAGTGTGCTGGTGTGGTTGCGTGGCCAGAACCCGCGCCGTTTTGGTGTCAACGGCGATATCGATCTGACACGCCTGGGTGTGCCGGACCGCCAGATTCACGTGCGCCTGCAGCTGGATGAGTATTTGGAAGTCAAACAACAAGCGAGCGCATGCCACCGCAGCCAGGGAGGTGGTGCGATGCATTGGCCCTCGTTTCTGGGCCGGCGCGCGATGCGCTATGAGCACTTTATCCAGGTGCTCCCGTCCGGCGCGCGCCGGCATCGTGATCTCTTCGAAGGATTGGAGGCGGTGCTATGAAACGTGAGGTCCTGTTCGAGCAACGTGTTAGTCAAGATCGGGTCATCCGCATTGTCCAGGGAGACCTGACCGAGGAACAGGTGGATGCCATCGTCAACGCCGCAAATGAGCATTTGCAGCATGGAGGTGGCGTGGCCGGCGCCATTGTGCGCAAGGGTGGCCACGTGATTCAGGAAGAGAGCAACCGCTGGGTGCGTGAGCATGGTCCCGTGCGCACCGGAACCGCGGCGATCACAAGTGCCGGAACATTGCCCTGTCGCTACGTCATTCACACCGTCGGCCCGGTCTGGCGCGGCGGCAGCCAGGGCGAGGATGCCCTCCTGGCCAGTGCGGTGCGCAGTGCACTCGACATGGCGGTGCGCTATCAGCTGCGCAGTGTGGCATTGCCCGCCATTTCTTCCGGCATCTTCGGCTTCCCCAAGGCACGCTGTGCGGAGATCATCCTACAAGAGGTGTATGATCACCTGTCCAGCCGCCCGGATAGCACGCTGCGTGAAGTCAATCTGTGCAACATCGATAGCGAAACTAGCCAGATCTTCCTGGAAGAGGCACGGAGACGCTTTGCCCGTGAAAGCGAGCCAGACACGGACGCGAAGGCCTGACCCGGAATCTGTCACGAGAGTGGAACGGGCGGGGACAGGTCGAGCGGCACGGATGCGTCCGCACGGCGGGTGCCGGCGGGTGGCAGCAGCACGACGCCAAGGGGGTTGATGGCCAGGGTGAGCTGCTCACCCGGCTGCGCGTGGAGCGCTTCAATAGTGCCCAAATGAAAGGTGAGCGGCGGCCCTTGCTCCGGTTGCAGCTGAATGCGGTAGTGCTCGCCGCGGAACAGTCGGGAGATCACCCGACCGCTCACCAAGGTGTGTCCTTGGGGGGTGAGATGTGTCCCCTCTGCCGATGTCGTCAGCAGCGCGGCTTCGGGGCGGATGAGCACGGTCACCGCATCACCGGGGTGAAAGCCGTCGACCACAGGGTGGAAGATGCCCCATGCGCATACCACCGCACCGGTCGGCAATACTCGGCCGGGAGACAGGTTGGTCATGCCCAGGAAGCGCGCCACAAATTCGCTGGCCGGCCGGCGGTAGATCTCCTCGGGGGTGCCGATTTGCTCAATCTGACCAAGATTCATGATGATAGCCCGGTCAGCGACGGAGAATGCCTCGAGCTGGTCGTGAGTGACGTAGAGCGTGGTCATGTGCACGCTGGTCAGGATCTCGCGCAGCTCTAGCATGAGACGTTCTCGGGTGATGCGATCGAGTGAGCCCAGAGGCTCATCGAGCATCAGCAGGCGCGGGCGAGGGGCCAGGCTGCGCGCCAAAGCCACGCGTTGTGCCTCGCCACCCGAGAGCGCGTGCACGCTGCGGCGTTCAAAGCCACGTAACCCCACCAGCTCCAGCACTTCCCGTACCTGCTGGGCAATGCGCTCTTCTGAATCGTGCGACGTCGCGCGGTGCATCCGCAACCCAAAGGCGACGTTTTCAAACACATTGCGATGCGGGAACAAGGCGTAATCCTGAAACATCAAACCGAAGTTGCGCAAGTGAGGGGGCACATGGCCGATGTCACGACCCTCGAACAGGACACGACCGCGATCCGGGGGCTCCAAACCGGCGATGATGCGCAATAAGGTGGTCTTGCCGCATCCTGAAGGGCCCAGCAGACATACGATTTCACCTGCGTGCACGGCGAAGCCTACCGCGCGCAAGACAGGTGTGCCGGCGAACGTCTTCCAAATATCCACCACTTCCAGGGCGGTCATAAATAGGGCAGCGACCTCCTCACAGACGATGCACGGCATCCACAATCAACTGC
>JANXAX010000123.1 GCA_025062175.1 Anaerolineae bacterium
GGTGGTCCTGATCGCAGGCATTATCCTGTTCGGTGTGTTCATGTTTCGCCATCCCGCGACGGCGGCCACGTTGCGCGACATTCTTTTGGTGGTGTTGGGCATTCAGTCTATGATCATCGGCTTGCTGCTGATGGCTATCTTGACCGCGATCGTCTATCTCGTTTTGAAGCTACATGACCTAATCCACCTGCTCCAGGCGGAGCTGCGTCCCATTATGCAACAAGCCGATGACACTGTGCGTACGGTGCGCAGTCGTGCTATCTTCATCAGCGATTCAGCAGTCAAGCCGGTTATCGAGGTCATGGCATGTGTGGCCGCGGTAAAGAGCATCATCCGATCGTTCACCCGGTTGGAGTGATGAAACTACAAAAAACGTTCGGACAGGAATATCCGAGTTCAGGAGGGATCACATGGCAGAGCGGGAAAACGGTTTTGGTGAATTTTTCGCGGGGTTGATTGTGGGGGGCATGATCGGGGCGGCTTTGGGCTTGCTCTTAGCCCCGCAATCTGGCCCGCAGACGCGCGCGCAGATTCGCAACGCCGGATTGGAGTTAAAAGAGCGTGTGAACGAGACAATTGCCGAGGCCCAGGAAAAAGCTGAGGCGATCACAGCGGATGCACGCCGCCGCGCAGAGGAAATCTTAGCTGAAGCGCGCCAACGGGCGGAGGAAATCATCGCCGAGGCGAGGAAGCGGGCAGAAGAGATCCAAGACAGTCTTCCTCCCATCATCAAATCTGAATAAATCTCTTTTTGCGATGCTTCATGCAGATCATGGGGATGTGCTAGAACATGCCACCTTCGTGATGGATGGGTGCAGACCATTTGAGTCGGTAGGGCGAGGTATTCTTCCAACCATACCTTGCTTGGTATGTGTGCTTGTCCCCGATTTTTGTGTTATACTATATACAGAGGGGGGTGAAAACGATGGAGTGGTGGGCAGACACCGCGGTCATGGTCGGGATGTTCCTGCTGCGGCTGGGGGTGCCTTTTGCTGTCACCTTAGCCATTGCATGGGCGCTGAAGCGCCTGAATGCGCGATGGCAGAGAGAGGCCGAGCTGCGGCTCGCATCCCTGAGTCAGGCAATAGCAGCCCAGTGCCGGTATGCCGGACAAACAAATCCGGTTTGTTGGGTGGCACGTCGTCAAGCAGAAGGCGCTCTGGCAGCCGAGTGCCGTTCCTGCACTCAATTTATGCTACGCAAGGTGGCGTGAGCAGCCTAATCCGCAACTGGACCTGAACACAGTATATATCCCTTTAAAATCCATCAAGTCTACAGACGCTATGCGGTAAAATCTCCGCTGCTCGTACGGGCGACCGGCCGGTCGCCCGTTACGCGTGTGGCTCGGTTTGACCTCCGCCTCTCCTTATAATGGAATGCGCCAGTTTTCTCGCGCATGCGCTCTGCATATGCAAATGGTGTTGTAGATCGTCTGGCACGTGCACTCCCACAACTTGCCATATGATCCGGTTATGCATATACTGGCGTCCATTCGGACAATCACTCTCCGGTCAGGAGGCTTGCGTGTGACTCGAGTTTTTGTCACCGGCTTGGGAGCCATCACGCCGATTGGTAATGATGTGCCCACTTTCTGGAACAATCTGGTGAACGGGGTGTCGGGGGCAGGCTATATCACCGCCTTCGACGCCAGCGATTTCCCGGTGCGCATCGCGTGTGAAGTGAAGGGGTTTGATCCTTCTCGCTGGATGGACTTCAAGACCATTAAGCGCACAGCGACGGTGACGCAATATGCCATCGCGGCAAGCCGGCAGGCATTGGAAGACGCCGGATTGACCATCGATGGGAACAACGCTGAACGTGCCGGGGTCGTAATCGCGACCGGCGGCGGTGGCATCGGGATGATGGAGGAAGCCACCCTCATTCTAGTGGAAAAAGGCCCGCGAGCCATCAACCCCTTTTTGCTTCCTATCATTATGCCTAACGCGGTCTCGTGCCTGGTCTCGATCGAGATCGGAGCTAAGGGCCCGGTGTTGACCAGCACCCTGGCGTGCGCCAGCGGCAGCTATGCGTTGATCGAGGCCTATCATTTCATCCAGCGCGGTGAAGCGGACTTTGTGATCGCGGGTGGATGTGAATCGGTCAACACCAAACTAGCCTTCGCCTCGTTGGCACGTATGGGAGCGCTCTCGTGTCGCAATGATGACCCGCAACGCGCCAGTCGCCCCTTTGACAAAAATCGCGACGGATTCGTGTATGGCGAAGGCGCCACCGTGCTTATTTTAGAAAGCGAGGAACACGCCCGTGCGCGCGGCGCAAAGAACATTTATGCCGAGGTGTTGGGCGGGCGTCTGACAGGTGATGCCTATCACATCACCGCGCCCGACCCCAACGGAGATGGTGCGGTGCGCGCGATGCGTGGCGCGTTGGAAGTGAGTGGATTGCAACCCACCGATGTGGATGTCATCTTCGCGCACGGCACCAGCACCCCCCTGAATGATGTCACCGAGACAAAGGCGATCAAGCGCGTCTTCGGTGAGCATGCGTATAAATTGGCGGTAACAGCGACGAAATCCATGGTAGGTCACATCATGGGAGGTGCCGGCAGCATCTCCGCCGTGGCTGCCGCTCTTTGTCTGAAACATGGGATTATCCCGCCCACGATCAACTATGAGACCCCAGATCCAGAATGTGATCTGGATTATGTGCCCAACCAAGCACGTCGGGCCGATGTCAAAGTGGCGCTTGTTAACGCTTTTGGCTTCGGTGGACAAAACGTCGTGGTGGCTATGCGACGCTACGATGGACGATAGACGCGCCGTCGCAGCGTTGAAACACGCGTGGCGATAGGTGGCCGCCATACTTCGGGAGATCAGTTGACAGATCTCTTCGGGTGTACTTTGGGGGGAGAGGTGGAACGGGGTGACAAGTCAAAGCGATCGGAATTGCCGCCTTTAAGCCTGTGGCCGAGCGTCCGTCGGTGTGGATGGACTCGACCCAAGCCGTGCGTGAGCAAGTGGCAAGTTGGTCGCTCCCTGATAGTCACGGCTTGCACAGATTATAGAGAGCGAGAGACAAGCACCCTCACGGGGAGACGCCCGCCAGAGGTGACGTCATTCGCCGGTCCCATGTGGGTTCCCATTCGCTCCCAGGAAATAACATCAGATCTCTTGGGCCGGTTTGGCCGACCTAAAAGGAAGTGTTATAATTATCGTTCGGCAACTGCCACCCCGCCATGTCGAGGCAGTTTTTGCGGAGAATAAACTCGCTCTGATGTGAGCAAAACCCTGACTTATTAGGAGGGAAGCGGGCCCAAGCGATGCCACGCAAGCTCAAAATCCTCTTGGCCGTCCTCGGTGCAATTGTCTTAATGATACTCGGGAATATGTTCCTGCGGTTTCATTTGCCCCCAGTGACGGTCAAAGCGGAGCCCCTCCCAGGTTTTGTCATCGGTGGTGTGCGCATCACCAATTCGCTGGTCACCGCCTTGCTGGTAGACATCATCCTGGTCGTGCTGGCTATCCTGGCGACACGCCGTATGCAGCTGGTGCCTTCTGGACTCCAGAACTTTATGGAGTTCATAGTTGAGACCCTCTATAACTTGACCCATTCGATTGCAGGCAGCAAGTGGGCGCCACGTTTCTTTGCCATCGTCGCCACGATCTTCTTCTATGTGTTGGTGTCCAATTGGTTCGGGTTGCTTCCGGGATTGGCGGCAGTGGGATTTTGCGAATCACACGCCGAGGTGGCCGTGCTGCATCAACCCACTATTTGGGACCGCGTGCACGAACGCACCACAGCACGCCTGGCGGCCCCACTGCCGGCTAAGGAGGGCGAAAAGGGTGCCCACGGTGTTCACGTGTACTGGGGCTGTCAACCCGGCGAAATTATTGTGCCCCTTTTTCGTTCGCCCAGCACTGACCTGAGCAGCAATCTGGCGTTGGCGCTGGTCTCGGTGGGTATGACCCAAGTGTTTGGCGTGATGGCCTTGGGGGCACGCTATTTCACCAAATTCTTCAATATATCTGGCATCCTGCGAGCTTTCAAGCCCGATGCCAGCGGACAGCGGCGTGGCTGTGCCGGCATGCTGGGCACTTTTTTGTTCGGCTGTATCGAATTCTTCGTGAGCATTCTAGAAGCTGTCACGGAAGTGGCCAAGCTCCTCTCATTCTCTTTCCGACTTTTCGGCAACATCTTTGCCGGCGAAGTGATGCTCCTCGTGCTGGCTTCGTTGATGCCTCTCGTGTTGACATTGCCTTTCATCGGTTTGGAGGTCTTCGTCGGCCTGATCCAAGCCTTTATCTTTTATGTGCTGACGCTGGCATTCTTTACGATCGCGACCGTGACTCATGAAAGCCAGAACACGCACAGTGAATAGCATCCAGGTTTTTGCCCCAATATCGCCCCTCGAAGGGAATACCTGGATTCATGACATAAGTGAGTACGTGTTGCTCAAGGAGGACTGAGATATGGAGCCTACAACCTTTAAGCTATTGGCAGCCGGATTGGCCATCGGTTTGGGCGCGTTAGGTCCGGGGATCGGTATCGGCATTGTCGCCCTCGGCGCTCTTTCGGCAATCGGACGCAACCCCGAGGCGGCCAGTCAGGTGCAGACCAACATGTTTATCGGAATCGCCTTCGCCGAAGCCGTGGCTATTTACGCATTGGTGGTGGCGCTCATCCTGCTCTTTGTGGTCTGATCCATCACGCAAAAGCCCTTACCCAAGGGAGGATGAGAGATTGGATGCCTTGAGGCCATTGGGTATCGACCCTGCCTTGCTGGCAGCGTACTTGATCAATTTTGTCTTGCTTCTATTCCTGTTGCGCCTGTTCCTGTACAAGCCCGTGCTCACAATGCTCGAGGAGCGTCGGCGCAAGATTCAGGAAGCATTGGCCCAGGCGGATAAGGTGCGCCAGGAAGCCGAGCTGCAACGGGCCGAGTTTCAGCGCGAACTGGAAGAGGCGCGCCGCAGCTCGCAAGAGGCGGCCAATCGCATCGCGCAGGAAACCGAGAAGCTGCGCGCCTCCATTCTCGAAGCTGCGCAGCGCGAGGCCGAGCTGATCAGGGCTCAGGCACGCCAGCAGATCGAGTTGGAACGTCAACAGGCAGCGGCTGAACTGCAGCGTCAGGTAGCGGATTTGGCAGTCGAGATTGCGCGCAAGGTGATCGGCCAGACGGTGACCCTGGATGAACAGATACAGCGCCAGCTGATCCGCCAATTCCTACAGGAGACGAAACATTTCTCGTGATGGTCGCTTCTCGGCTTGAGGATCTGGCGCGCCGATATGCACGTGCGGCCTATCAGCACACCACTGAAGGATGGCTGGACAATCTGCGCCGTGTGCAAGAACGGTTGGCCGAGCCAGACAAGCTGCAAACCCTGAGCGACGTCGGCCAACCCTTCTCCGTACGGAAAGCTCAGCTGGATGCCTTACTGCCTGCCGATATTCGTGAGGACGTGCGCAATTTCCTCTACGCATTACTCAAGGAGGGCCAGCTGGGGTTATTGGAAGCCATCATCGCCGAGTTGGCGCGCCTGAGCGAATATGGACCCGAAGTGCTGGTTGCGCGTGTCACCACCACGATACCCCTCACCGATGAGGAAAAGGCTGCCTTTCGGGAACGCATCCACGCGGCCCATGGTGACCGTGTGGATATTGAATTCCGCGTAGATCCCAGCATCCTGGGGGGCGTGGTGGTGCAGATAGGCGACAGGGTCGTGGATGGTAGCATCGCGGGGAAGCTCCGGGCTCTGCGCGACCGACTGGTAGCGGCCCGTTGAGGGCTTCTATCGGACCGATGTATTGAGGAGTCAGTGGGATGGCTTTGCGACTGGAAGAGATCACAGCTCGTATTCGGCGCGAAATCGAGGCATTCGAAGCGCCTGTCGAGGCGGTCGATGTCGGGTACGTGCTCGAAGTGGGCGATGGCATTGCGCGCGTGAGTGGCCTGGCCGGTGTGATGGCGAACGAGCTGTTGGAGTTCCCCGGTGGTGTGATGGGAATGGCGCTCAACTTGGAGCACGATAACGTGGGTGCCGTGATTATGGGAGACTATGCCCATATTCAGGAAGGCGATCTCGTGCGCGGCACCGGCCGCATCGCCTCAGTGCCGGTGGGCGAACAGCTCATCGGACGTGTGCTCAATGCTTTGGGACAACCGGTGGATGGCAAAGGGCCATTGCGAGCAGAGCAGTATTACCCCATCGAGCGCATCGCGCCTGGGGTGATCTATCGTCAAAACGTCGATACGCCGGTGCAGACCGGCATCAAGGCCATCGACTCGATGATCCCGATCGGACGCGGCCAGCGTGAGCTCATCATCGGCGACCGTCAGACAGGCAAGACTGCCTTGGCGATCGACACCATCATCAACCAGAAGGACAAAGACTTGATCTGTATTTATGTGGCGATCGGGCAGAAGCTATCTCAGGTGGCTCAGGTGGTGGCCACGCTGGAGCGCTACGGTGCGATGCAGCATACCATCGTTGTCGTCGCCAGTGCTTCGGAGCCCGCGGCACTCCAGTACATCGCTCCCTATGCGGGCTGTGCGATGGGCGAGTACTTCATGCATCAGGGACGTGATGCTCTAATCGTGTATGATGACC
This sequence comes from Anaerolineae bacterium, assembly GCA_025062175.1. GTDB lineage: Bacteria > Chloroflexota > Anaerolineae > 4572-78 > NAK82 > NAK82. The sequence continues at coordinate 6,567 of JANXAX010000123.1, forward strand.
TGTCCAAGCATGCCTGGGCCTATCGCCAAATCTCGCTGTTATTGCGCCGTCCACCGGGACGTGAAGCGTATCCGGGTGACATTTTCTATCTCCATTCGCGCCTGTTAGAGCGTGCTGCGCGGATGCACAAAGACTATGGTGGTGGCTCCTTGACCGCTTTGCCGATTATCGAGACCCAGGCGGGCGATGTCAGCGCTTATATCCCCACCAATGTGATTTCCATCACAGACGGGCAGATTTACCTCGAAAGCGACCTCTTCTATGCTGGCATCCGCCCGGCGGTCAACGCCGGCCTGTCTGTGTCACGGGTGGGGGGCGATGCCCAGACTAAGGCGATGAAAAAAGTGGCGGGCAAGTTGCGCCTGGAGCTTGCCGCGTATCGCGAGCTGGCCGCCTTCGCACAATTCGGCTCCGACCTCGACAAGGCGACGCGTGCCCAACTCGAACGCGGTCAACGTTTGACCGAGATCCTAAAACAGCCCCAATACGCACCGGTGCCCCTGGACGAACAGGTGATCATCATCTTCGCCGTCACCAATGGCTTTGCCGATGACGTGCCGGTGAGTAAAATGCGTGACTTCGAAGCCGGCTTGCTGCAGTATATACGCACCGCTCATCCGGAAATCGGGCAGACTATTATGACACTCAAGGACCTGACCGAGCCGTTGATCGAGCAACTGAAAGCAGCAA
>JANXAX010000124.1 GCA_025062175.1 Anaerolineae bacterium
TGTTCACGGGCGTTTTGCAGGCCATCTTTTTCGATGATCTCGATGGTCGCGAGCGCTGCAGCGCACGCCAGCGGATTGCCGCCGTAAGTGTTCCCGTGGCTGCCGGGTGGCCACGTCATAAGGCTGCGGCGGGCAATTGCTGCGCCCAGAGGCATGCCACTTGCGATCCCCTTGGCGGTACACACAATGTCGGGCTCCACGCCCCAATGTTCAATCGCCCACCATTCTCCCGTGCGCCCCATGCCGGATTGTATCTCATCTACGATGAACAAAATGCCATAACGATCACACAAGGCACGCAGATGACGGAAAAAACTGTCGGCCGGGACAACGTAGCCGCCTTCGCCCAAGATCGGCTCGACCAGCACTGCAGCCACCTCCTGCGGCGGCACCAGCCGTTGGAAGACAACATGTTCAATGTAATTGACCACCGTTTCGCCATAATCCTCCTCCCCGGGCTGCATAGCTAATAGCGGGCGGTACGGGTCGGGAAAGGGGACATGCACCACATCCGGCATGGTGCCAAAGAAGCCATAGCGATGGGAGACCTTGCTGCCATTGAACGCCAACGAGCCCATCGTCCGCCCGTGGAAGGCACCCAAGAACCCAATAAAACGATGACGACCAGTATGATAGCGTGCTAATTTGATGGCCGCCTCGATAGCCTCGGTGCCCGAGTTAGTCATAAATGACATTGCTTCCTCTTCGAAGGGAGCCAGCTCATCAAGCTTCTCAGCCAGCTGCACCCATAATTCGTGATAATAATCAGACGATATGTGAATGAAGCGCTCGAGTTGCTGCTTGATGGCTTGCACCACGTAGGGATGACAATGTCCGGTGGAATTGACTGCTACACCCGCCGCGAAGTCCAGAAAGCGATTGCCATCTACATCGAAAACTTCACAGCCACGGCCATAGGCCATTACAAATCCGTAATCTCGCGGATAGGAAGGCGAAATCACCCGCGCATCGCGGTTGATCAGCGCGCGTGCCTTGGGCCCAGGCACACTCAAGTGAACAATCTCCCGTGCCGCTTGATGCGTGATCACTTTGTCATTTATGTCAGCTGGGATATCTTTTGTGTCCTTCCCCATAATGGTGTCTCCTTATCTCTCAACGTGATTCATCTGCTTATGTGCTGGACTGATTCTGGCTGATGTTCCCGGAAACCGAGGCGTTCGGAAATACGCCGACCTGCCTGCTGCACCAACGCGATGCATTCGGGCAAACGGTTGGTGTTCAAGCGGGTAATTGGTCCACCGATCGAGACGGCCGCGACGACTTCACCGTCGTGGTTACGTACTGGAGCGCTGACCGCCACATAGCCATCCTCGAGCTCTTCGATGGCAGTGGCATAACCTTGCGTTCGGATCAATGCCATCTGATGTTCGAGCTGCTCGAGGTCTGTGATCGTCTTCTGAGCCAAACGGGGTAAAGGTGGACGTAAGCGGGCCATACGTTCTTGTGCTGGCAAGAAAGCCAGGAGCAGCTTACCGGTCGAAGTGGCGTGCGCGGGATGGCGCGTGCCGATGGTTTGCCACGGGGCCACCAGATGGCTGGCAGGGATCTCTTCCAGGATGAGCACCTGATCGTCCACCAGTATTTCCAGTGTCGCGGCCTCACCTGCGGTGGAGGCCAGCCATTCCAGGGTGGAGTAGCCTGCAGAGCGCAAATCGTTCGAGCGCAAGGCACGCCCTCCCAAGGCGATAATTTCGGGTCCCAACCGATAGGCGCCAGTACGCGCATCGCGCATCAGCAAGCCCTCGTTTTCCAGAGCACTTAGCAACCGATACGCGGTCGCGTTTTTCATTTAAGCCGCGCGGGCCAAGTCCATAAATCGCCACTCTGGATGGGCATCGGTGAACATCTTGAGCAGGCGAATCGCGCGCAGCACAGACTGAACACCACCTAGTGACCGTGTCATATTATGCAACATTGTTTTACATTCTGAACCCTATTATAGGGTGTTATAGGACCGTCCGTCAAGTGAAAAACGGGGAAAACGTTGCAAGGCTAGGTTACAAAATTCGGATTCGCAGCTGAGTGTAGTAAAATGGATAGTTAACCCAAGCCTGCGGGGGCCATAGAGTGTAGAATCGTGCTCGCAAACCGGGACATAGCAGGAGTTCGTCACCCGCTGGAATTTCGTTTGACTCTCATATGGGAGGATGATATGCTGCAGAATGGCTCGCCTATCACCTGTTAGAGTGGGAGCCGAACAGGAGGTGTGCTATGGCTCGTATCTCCCGAGATGGAGACGCGACGTTGACATCCCCATCGTCCAATAGACCTGTCACGGTGGCTGGCATTCCACAGCCTCTTTCACCGGTATCGCCACGCCGGAGGGGAACACCTTGGGCAGTTTGGTTGATCATTACCGGTTTGTTTCTGCTGGTCTGCCTGGCAAGTGCAGCAGCCCTTTTGCTCTTCTCTCAGCGTATAGACACACTCGCCATGCCCAATACGAGGACCTTCGCACCCCTGGCTGCAGTCGCACCGGCTACCTCGCCGTCAGAAGCTCCACAGAGCTCTACACCATCCGGTGTGGTTATCGTGGAGATGCCTTTGGCGACACCTTCGAGCAATGTTATAGCAGCCGTCACATCCTCGCCGTCACCGTTACCAGTACAAATTAATATAACCTCTCTGCTGGCAATGTCTTCGTCACCAACATCGCCTATCATATCATCAACTGCTGTACCACCTGTTTCGTTGTTCACGCCCGACCCTTCACCGACGCCTACCACCCCGACGGTGGCAACAGGTGGAGATAATATCATCGCCGCATCCACACCGCTATCGGTTCCTAGCCTGGGGATCATAACTTTCTCTGCTATTACCCAGGACGGTCGCACCATCGAAGGAAACATCTTCAGGGGTAAGATTATCGAAATCCACGCCATATTTACCTACCAGAATATGGTTGATGGTCTGCCGTGGGAACGGCGTTGGTATCTTAACGACCGACAGATGACAAAAGTAACAGACATATGGAACAAAGGAAGTGCAGGCACCTTCCATTTAACTTTGACTGCCGGCGGTAGCCCTCTCAGCAGCGGTCGTTGGCGGCTAGAGCTGTATGTCAATGGTTCGCTGCTGCGGCAGGGTGAGTTCGTCATTGAAGCACCCACACTTATTACATCTCCCACGCCTGTGCAACTCCCTACGTCCACGCCACTTTCCACGCCCTCTGCAGTAGCAGTGCCTGTCGAGACGCCGACTCCGATCACGGTGCCCGTTTATACGATTGCCTTCAGCCGCTGGGATGGTGGCAAATACGATTTATATTTGGCGCGCACCGATGGCAGTGGCGAGAAGTTTTTGTTGCAACGTGCTGCCGGACCTTCCTGGTCACCCGACGGTCGGTATCTCATCTTCTCCGGTCAGGAAGGGATCGACCGCCAGGAACGCGATGGCATCACGCATCACTTCGAGGGGATCAGCAACGGTATCATCAGTTTGGATATACGCACCTGGTCGCCCGACCGGAGCACAATTGTGTTGCGGCAGCATATACGCGAGGCCACGGCGCGATGGGCGGCCTGGTCACCGCGTGGGGATATGGTCGCCTACGACGCACGCCGCGGCGGGCCGGACTGGCGCATCTACTTTCTCAAAGCCGCCGACAACCAACCGTACCATGTGGAAATCCCGGGCGAGCAGGCAGACTGGTCGCCTGATGGCAACTACTTGGTGTATCGTTCCGGACGTGACAATCGCCAGGGCATCTGGGTATCCAATCGGGACGATTCGAGCCGGGTGCAAATCACCGCAGAAGGCAGTGATGCTTTTCCCCGTTGGTCCCCTGACGGGCGTAAGATCGCCTTCCATCGGGACTCGGGCCAGAACGTGGATATCTACGTGATGAACCCAGATGGCAGTCACGTACGGCGTCTCACCGATGCACCTGGACCAGACACATTGCCCGCCTGGACGCCCGACGGGCGGATTGTCTTCCGCAGCGCACGCAGCGGTAGTTGGGGCATCTATATCATGAATGCGGACAGCAGTGGACAACGTTTGATTATCCCCAATGCTGACCCTGGTCCGGATTGGGCCTTCGGACGCATGGATGTGCGATAGCGATGCGTATACGATTAGAGGCGTTAGGCTGTCGACTGAACACGAGTGAAATGGAGCAGCTGGCCCGCCAGCTGCGTGCTGCCGGCCATGAGGTGACAGATGCAGACGGCCCGTGCGACGTCTGTGTCCTCAATACATGCGCAGTTACCCACCTGGCCGAGCGTAAATCGCGTCAAATGATCCGCCGCCTTCAGCAGATGCATCCGCACGCTTTGTTGGTGGTCACCGGTTGTTATGCTGAACTTGCACCGACACATCTTCAGGCAATGGGGGTACCGCTGATCGTGGGCAATCGCCAGAAGGAACATCTTATGGAAATCATCGGGCAGAAGCTGGGCCTGCCTATGGTATCGCCGACATCGCCATTGGTTAGTGCCCGCGGATTGCGCACCCGTGCCTTTGTGAAAGTCCAGGATGGCTGCGACAATGCCTGCACTTTCTGTGTGGTGCGTCTGGCGCGAGGCGAGGGACGCAGTCGGCCACCGGAAGAGGTGGTGCAGGAAGTGCATCAGTTGGTGCGCGCCGGCTATCGTGAAGTGGTGCTCAGCGGAGTACATCTGGGTGCCTATGGCCACGATTGGGGTGACCGCCTGGGGCTTTTCCATCTGGTGCGCCGTCTATTGGACGAAACTGAGCCGGCACGTTTGCGCCTCTCTTCTCTAGAACCATGGGACATTCTCCCCGAATTTTTCACTTTGTGGGAAGATCATCGACTGGCACGCCACCTGCACTTGCCCCTCCAGAGCGGATGTGACGCTACGCTGCGTCGCATGGCCCGGCGCACCACCACACAATCTTTTGCCCAGCTGGTAGCTGCGGCGCGTGCGGTCATCCCCGACTTGGCAGTGACCACCGATATCATGGTGGGCTTCCCAGGGGAGAGCGAGGCGGAATTTGCCGAAAGCATCGCTTTCGTAGAGGCCATGCAGTTTGCACGATTGCACGTCTTCCGCTATTCACCTCGTCCGGGCACACGCGCCGCTACGATGCCGAATCAAGTGCCACCTGCGGTGGCGAGAGAGCGTGCCCAGCAGATGCATGCATTGGGCATTAAGCTGGAACGCGCTTTCCGCCGCCAGTTTATCGGCCGCACCATGGAGGTGCTCTGGGAGACGGCACAGACGACAAACCAGAGCAGTCAATTGTGGACCGGGTTGACAGGTAATTATCTGCGCGTGACGGCCTGGAGCACGGAAGATTTATACAACACCATTACTCCAACGCGGCTCATCGCTGAGACGGAGGATGGTCTGTACGGCGAAGTGGAGTGTTCCCGCTCTGCCGCAGTGCCACTTCCGATCGCTTGCCCCCAATTACGGGAAGGCAGATGACCGTTGTGCCATCATGGAGCAAGAGAGCGTCACCAGTCTCTGGGGCACAAGAGAGGAGCAAGTCGGTGTCAATCTCGTCCAATGGCACCGGCGAGAAGAGTGCAATCCGCGCATCCCTGTTATACCCTGACCGTTTGTCGCACTACCCAGAGTGTCTAGTTTTTAACTCCGCTGTTGCGTACGGCACACGTTGTATACATACACCTAGCGCGTGAGCTCCAGGAATTGTGATATTGTCCTGCGCCTACAGCAGGTGAAGTAGAGCCGGTAAAAGCTTCTCATTCTCCGCTTGACAGAAGCAGACCTATTAGTTACCCTTGATGTGGTCAACGGGGAGATCGACGGCTGCCGCATCCTCACCGTCGGGAAGAGGAGAAAATGTTCGAACCGCTCAACCCGGGCACCATCTTGTGGTCGCGTTACCGCATTATGCAGCTGGTGGGTCGGGGAGGCATGGGAGCGATTTACCAAGCAGAAGATCTACGGTTAGAGGGACGTCTGTGTGCCATTAAGGAGGTCATTCCCGAACCCTACACTAATCTGGAGCGACGCGAACAGCTGCAAGCTCAATTCTACCGCGAAGCAACCATTCTGGCGCGCCTTGACCATCCCAACCTCCCCACAGTGTCCGACTATTTCACGGAAGGAGAGCGTGACTACCTGGTGATGGACTTTGGTCCAGGGCGCGATCTGCGCGAGCTTATCGAAGAGGCGCGCGCGAGAAGAGAGTTTCTTCCCGAACAGCAAGTGTTGGCATGGGCTGACCAACTCCTTGACGCTCTCGAGTTCCTGCATGGTCAAGAACCACCCTTGCTGCACCGCGACATCAAGCCTGCCAACATCAAGCTCACGCCGGCCGGCACGATCAAGTTGGTGGATTTCGGCCTGGTCAAGCTGATGACACCGGACGATGAGAGCACGGTCACAGTGTTGCAGGGCCGTGGCAGTGTGCAATATACTCCGCTCGAGCAATATGGTGGCGAAAGTGGTCACACCGATGTGCGTTCGGACATCTATGCGGTTGGTGCCACCTTATATCATCTGTTGACAGGACAGCCACCTGTGGATGCCAAACAGCGGTTTCTCAATCCGGATGCGCTGGTTGCACCGCGCAAGCTCAATCCCGACATTTCACCCTGCGTCGAACGCGCCATTCTCCATGCGATGGCGATGCATCCTGACGACCGTCCATCCAGCATTGCCATATTGCGCGCTGAGCTATTAGGGAGCGCCAAAGAAATGCCTGGCGTTCTGCAACTCTCTACAGGAGGGCGTGAGTCGCTGCCACGTCTTGCACACGACCGTGCGAGAGCAACCGGCGATCCGGGTTTGCGTGATGCCCTGTGGCAGAATCGCCTGCTCCTCCTGCTGCTCGGTTTACTGCTGACATTGGCCATCGCGGTGACTGTGGCGCCGGTCGAACGCTCTGATACTTCTGGCGCAGACGTCAAGAACGTAGCACCCACTTCGACCGGGATGAGTTGTTGGCCCGTGGAGCGATCCTTTGGGTTTTCACCGACCGTTCACGAGAAAACCGGGGGTTCTGTCCTGCGCGGTCTCTCTCATTCCTTGACGGCGTTGACGAGCGTGTGACACGCCGCAATCGCGTGCGCGACGGCATCTGCTTGTTGCGTGTGTGTCGCCAACGGCAGTTCATATACCATCGCCACTTCGTCGCAGCCGGCAAATTTGGTACAGTGGATGCAATCTTTCCATATCTTTCGCGGTAGCGCAGCGCGTGGCACTTCGACAAAGCCCAGTTGGGCGAAGAATGCTGGCTTGCGCGTCAGCGCGATCACCCGTGGAATCTCCAGCGCTGCTGCATCA
>JANXAX010000125.1 GCA_025062175.1 Anaerolineae bacterium
GTGTCACCACCGTGCCGTCAGGCACCGTCACGTCCGCCACAAAAGCCATCTCGTCTGTGCACGTAGTTGGGGTCGGGGGAGGCACAGGGGTGGGTGTCGCGGGCAGAGGCGTGTTAGTTGGCGGTGGCAGGGGCGTGGGCGTATCAACTGGGGCAGGAGGCAGCCCTTCCGTCGCTTGAGGCGAGGGGAGTTGAGAAATTGCTTCGGTGGGCTGCATCACGGTCACCAGCACAATCGGAGAGAGGGTCTCCTGCCCATTCACGTTGTACGCCTTCGCCAACAGAGCGTGTGAACCGGGTGTGCTCGGCATCCAGCGGTGCACCACCGCGAACGAGGTCTGTCCACGTGCATCCGGAGCGCTCTGCGAGGCGTACAACACGTTATCCACCCATAGATCGATGCGCGTCACCCCTCGTGCATCCTGCGCCACCACTTGAACCTCGATTTCTTGGCCTGGACTGACGATGGCGCCGTTCGGCGGCGCCGTGATCGCGACTTGGGGCGGCGCGGCCGGTCCGCGTAGCAACAAAAAGGCCAATACAGCAGTGATAGCGAGTGCAGCGATTAGCAACACGAATATGACCACTGGCCACATCCACGACGAACGGGCACCTGACCCGGCGACAGGCTGGGCCGGGGTAGGCATCGGTCGTGCCGTTGGGGCACGCATCCCGATCGCGGTTGCCTCGCTCTCCGTTGCTCCCACCAGCTGGACACCCACCATCACCTCACCCAGGCCAATGACATCGCCATTGCGCACAATTACCGGTGCCATGACCGGTTTCCCGTTCAGGGTGGTGCCGTTTGTACTGCCCAGGTCACGTAGCACCCATTGCCCCGCCTCAAATGTGAGACTCGCATGATGGCGCGACACCTGAGGATCATCGATCACAACGCTGTTGCCGGACACGCGACCGATGGTCACAGTGGGCCCGGATGCCGAAAAGGTCTGGCCGGCACGCTTACCGTGCCGGATGGTGAGATGCACCATAGGTGAGAGTGGGAAGTGAGTGCTCATTTCCTCTCTCCTCTTGAGGGTGGCGGTCCCTCTGATCTTCGCCAGCTAAAGAGAGCGACCAATAAGCCGACGGAGCATCTCGCAGTTCAGCACTTGCCTGGTCATTTATCTCTCTTTAATACAGATTCCCAGAAAAGATGCGAACTCTCCTTCAAGCGCAGCTTGCAGAAGAGGCGATTATTTCTGCACATCTGGGCAAAGTGCTAATTGTCCCATCGAACGATTGTGCTTATATGCGGCGACGTCTTCCAGAGCGAACTTGTTCCTCCGATGCAACAGCGTGCTCAAAGGGTTCAGATCGGCATCTGCTCCGGTCGGGGTGGACGGCCGCTCGATCTCTCGTAGCGATGGCCGGGTGGAAAAAGCCAGGACAAATCGCCTCCTGGCTCACCTCTCTAAGTTTAAGCCTCTCACATTCACCCCGCCACCACCTCGCGCTCGTGAGCCGGGATGCGGCGCAGACTCAGCCCGATACGTCGTCGCTCCGGATCGATGCGAATGATCTCAAAAAGATAGGTCTTGCCCGGCGTGACCGCCTCGCTGGGATGGCGAATTTCGGTGTCGGAGAGCTCGGAAAGGTGTGCTAGCGCTTCGACTCCGATCTCAAGGCGCACGAAGGCGCCAAAGTCTGATAGATTGGTGACCGTCCCCCGGACCCGTTGCCCTACCACATAGCTCGCTTCGATGATGCTCCAAGGATCCGGTTGCATCTGGCGCAAGCTCAGGCCGATCTTACCCTGTTCTTTGTCCAAGTGGATGACGCGGACGTCCACCTCGTCCCCCACACGCAACACCTGGCTTGGATGCTTGACTGGCTGCCAGCTCAACTCGGAGAGATGTACCAAACCATCCACGCCCCCCAAATCCACGAAAGCGCCGAAATTGGTCAGGCTGCGCACAACTCCATGCAACACCTGCCCAACCTCTAAGCTCTCGATAAACCTGCGACGTTGCTGCTCCTGCCATGTCCGCTGGGCAGCCTGCTCTGACATAACCAATCGTTTGCGCTTCCGGTCCACCTCAATAATGCGCACAACGATATCACGCCCGACCTGCGCGGCCAACCAGCTTTCCTTATCCTGCTCTGAGGCATCGCGAGGAAACCCGACCACTTGTGAGGCAGGAACAAAGCCGGGCAGTCCTTCAAAGGGCACGACAAGCCCCCCTTTATTATATTCGCTCACCTTGCCCTCATAAATGGTGCCAGACTGCTGATACTCCTCGGCTTTCTTCCAGGCATGCTCGCGAAGTGCGAAATAGATCGATACAATGATATTGCCATCTTGGTCCTCGGGATTAAGAATGAAAACTGGCACTTCACTCCCAAGTTTGATGGACTCGATCCCTGCTGCCTTCAGACGTTCCAAGTCACGCGAATTTACGATGGCCTCGCGTTTGACCCCAATATCCACCACAATTTCGTTCGGCCCAATCCAGACCACCGTGCCGGTACGGATCTCACCACGTTTGGGTTCCTGGTAGTGGTACGCTTGGGAAAGGAGGTCTTCCATCGGATGGGGATCAGGCTGGATGTCTTCGGAGGCGGGCGGGATATCCTGGATGTTCATATACTCACTCCCCTTCGTGTAAAAAGAATTATATACACCCCTGGTACGATGTCAATCTAGATTTCTGATCTTCAGACAAAGTTCGAACAGAGGGGGAAGGACGAAGGACGAGGTACGCAAAGGTCTACGCGACTTGCTGCACCGCGCTGGAGATCTCACGAGGCACCTGCAATCGCCATTTCAGGAACACGAACAAACCCATACAGGTGCCACTTGTGTGGAACTGGGATGGTGGGAGAAAGAGGGTCAGCTGCTCAAGATCAATTGTACCAGGTTCAACCTCCACAATAGGCTCCATCGCATGCCGCTTGTGAAGACACGACGCACCGATCTAGCTGGTCTGCTTGGTCCCGAAACATGATCTTGGCGGAAAGTGTATCAGAAGCATTTCGATGATAAGTCGGGTGCCCGGAGCGCAAAAAGGGATCAGGGGAAGATCTCGCGCTGGCATAGATTGAGTGGCCGCCAATCGTGACGGCCACTCAGCAACCCAAAACATAGCCTGTTTGTTCTGCAACTTAATGGAACCGTAACGCCCGCGTCGCTCACCCCTGCAGATAACGTTTCTCATCCTCGGCGGTCCAGCGGGGCACCACAATGATCTCAGTGGTGCGACGATGCGGATAAACCACTGCCTTGCCGTCCAGTGCTTGCGCTTTGATCATCTCCAGGAACTGGGGGGCGTGCTCCAGGTCCCCGATGCGCGTGATGTGATTGCTAGCATCCACCTCGCCGGCAGCCATCAGCTCCAGGGTACGTGCGATATCCCACGGCGAGCCACCGCTGGAACCGGTGACGTTGATCTCCTGATAGTGAATGATGCTGGTGTCGAAGCCGACCACGTCCTGGCCGCGCTTCAATCCACCGAACAGGTTCAGGACGGCGCCGCGTCCTACGTAGGTCTGCGCCGCTTCGATTGCCTGCGCCGAGCCCACCGCCACGATGACGTCGTCGGCGCCGCGATAACCGGTGACCTCGTTCACCAAGTTCTTCAGGTCGGTTTGATTCGGGTTAACAGTGAGCAACACGATGCCCAATTGCTCTGCGCGCGCAGAGAAGAGGCGCTGCACGATGTCCAGCCGTTCCTGGATGAGGTCGCTGCAGATGATCACGCGTGGGCGGTAGTACATCGCCAGTTCGACGTGCATGCGCCCCATTGCACCGGCGCCGATCACCACCGTCACACCCCCCGGCTTGAGCCCCTTGATAACGCTGCGCGCTGCCAAAGGCTTTTCTTGCACCAAGTGCACATGGTGATCCTGCGCCGAGATGACGCACGACATCGGCTCGCTGATGGCCGCATGCGCCGCTGCCATATCCGCCTGGGGCAACGGCACCAGACAATCAGCCGCCAGCACTTCCTCAGGGATGAGAATGTATTCGGCCAGATGGCCCGGCAGGGTGTAGCCCACCGCAATTTTCTGAACCCCCTTCCCTCCATTACGGTAGCGCTCCATGTGATTGATCGGTGCATATTCCACCGCCGGCTGGATCACATAGCGCTCTCCCACACGGTAGCGCTGGCGCAGTGCTTCGCCGACTTCTACCAGGGTGACAGCACCCTCGTCTCCCAGGATGAGAGGATAGCGGCTGATGTCCCAGCCGTAGACGAGGGGATGGTCGGGGCCTTGCTCGATCAGCTTGATCAGCGAAGTGCAGATGCCGGCGGCGTCCACTCGCGCCAGCAGTTGATGCGCACCTGGCCGCGGTGTCGGTACATATTGCACACGCAGATGATCGAAGCCAGCGCCGTCGAGAGTCAGAGCACGCATCTCGGTCGGAATAACAAACTCATTGCCATTCATCGCTCGATCCCCTCACCTGATTAAGGGTGGCACAGGCAGGCTAAGCTGGCAACCCGCGCCACACCCCGATTATGAACTTCTCACCCGACAGGAACGAGTCATCCCAAGGTCAGTACGAGCTCCACATCGTATGCGACCTTTTCACCTGGCTGCAGCATGACCAAGGTGCCGCGTTCGCGCTCGGCCACCCGTCCATCCGGATAGCAATTGCCTGGTTCAACACCCAATACATAGGTCTCACAGCCAGGCATCTTCCACTCTACCAGGCGCGGCAATGTGCGCGTGTCAAAGGTGACCGCCAGGGTTAACGAACGCGTCCCGTCGGGCAGGGGGAAGTTCGGATTCTCCACCCGCACGGTAGCCTTACCGTCTTGGGTGATCAGCTCCTCGTGGTAATAGACACGTTCCTGATAGCCCGGAGTAGGCGCCTGGAAGCGATCGTAACCTTCCAGCGGCACGGACGGATAGCGCGGCTGCACGCGACGTGAGGGAAAATGCATACGGGTGTCCTCACTCATCAGTGGGAACCCCAGGTTGAAATGATAGAGGATCATGTGCGGCACCGGCGCGAAGCTGAGGTTCTCGACCACGTCGTGGATGACGATGCGGTTCTGACCCAGCCAGCTGCGGATTTCACGCGTCAGGCGCAGGTGCTCGCCGAAGATGATCGCCTCTTCGACGATGCCGGCGATGCGCATTTCGTACTCATCCCCCTGCCAGCGTCCTTCGGCCACGACGTGACGTGCCGGCAGGTGATGGGCACGCCCGTGCAAGCCCAGCTCCTGATCACCGTCTCGGCACGGAACACCCACTTGAGTCAACCCACACGTCATCAGCAATCCCCCCGCTGCAGTGCGCAACCACTCCAGGCCCCGCGGATCATAGTAAGCCGGGTGGACGTCCCCGTTTGGCCCCTGCCAGCTAAAGGGGACGCCGGCGAACTCGGCCAGCGAAATGTCCAGGCAGCGCTGCGGCGTGACGTAGTAGGTCAGTCCGGCGCCCGTGCGCACCTGAATCTGTTCCACGCCGCCCTCAAGGCCCTCGGTCAATGCCACGCGGCGGATGCCACCGATTTGCTCTAATCTGCCGGCGCGCGCTTCGAGTTCGCGCCGCGTCCAGGTACGTCCGTATAATTGCATCGAGTGCTCTCCTTTCTGGATGACTGGTCCTGTTGTTGACGACTTCAAACAGCACAATGAATCGGGACTTACCTTGAGGCGTCCTTGAGCATTTGTGCCTACAGTCCAGCTCCTGCTATGATAACAGCCGGGCGAACCTCTGGCAAACATTGAGGCACAATGCTGCGGTCGACCGAACCTACACCCCAGATGCGTGAATGGCTGGACCGCCTGGCGCCGGTGGTGCAGGCAGCTCAGTCAGCACTACGTGCGCGCGGCGCCGAAGCAGTAGCACGCCTGAGCGGCTGTGCACGCGACGCCGCGGGCAACTTGCGGGTGTCTCTGCTGGGCCGCGAGTATACGATCTCACCGGATGACTTTCGTGTGCGCTCTGCGATCGACCATCGTGAAGCATCTTCTTTTGTCAGCAGCCTGATCCTCACCTACTTGGCCAACGCAGATGGCACGCCGCCGGCCGGTCGTTGGATCGGTTTTCGCGAGCTGCCGGGTGGGATGTTCTATGTGCAGGCTTTCCAGAGCTACTCCGGTGGGCGCCTAGTGCGCGAGCTGCCGGGTGGCCTGATCGTCTTTCAGCACGCGGCGCAGCGCCTTGGAGGACAGGCGCTCGCCCTGGGTAGTGCGGCGTATGCCTTCGAAGTCCTTCCGCGCGTGTGGTTGGCTGTGGTCTATTGGGAAGGAGATGAGGAGTGTCCTGCCCAGGCCCAGGTGCTCTTCGACCGCAACGCCTCGCACTATTTGCCAACCGATGGATTGGCCATCCTGGGCAGTCAGCTGGTGGGGCTATTGCTCAAGGTGGCTCAGGAGACGCGCTGAGCTGAGAGCTCCAACGGGAAACAAAGCTCAAGGGTGATCATACACCTCGAACCATCGCTATGCTACTATGACTGATCCAGGTTTTATGAGAAATTTGGTTGGATCGTCCACGTACCCGCATCTATTGCATCCCCTACCAAGCCGTGTTATACTCTCTTAGAATTAAGACCGTTGTCCCCGCTGACGAGTACCCGGCACACATCCTAAAAAGGAGAGGCGTGATGGAAGAGATTACCGAGAACGACAAATTGATGGCTGCACTATGCTATCCGATCGCCGTGGTGATGTCGGTCATCATCTTGGTGACGGAATCAATGCGGTCACGTCCGTTCCAAAAATACCACGCCGTACAGGCATTGGTGCTCTGGGCGGCGATTTTTGTTGCCCTGTTTATCATCGGTTGTCTAACTTTAGGTGTTGGGTTTTTCCTGTACTTTATCGCCTGGCTAGTACTGCTCTGGCCAGCCTACAAGGCTTACCGAGGCGAGTACTTCGAAGTGCCAGTGATCACCGATTTCATCAAGAAACAGGGCTGGGTGGCGTAATCCCCTCTTGGTTACGAGACAAGCGGACAGGGTGACCGGTGCCCGCGCTGTACAAGGATGTGAGCAAGCGCTGGTCACCCTGTGTTGTGAGCTCTAGAGGTTGTGGTGAATGCCGAAACGCTGGGTAATCGCGCCGCGCCTGCCTGACGAACACCTCGCCCACTTCTCGCCGCTGCCACCTTTGGTGGTGCAACTGCTTTACAACCGCGGCGTACGTGAACCGGGGCACGTGACACGCTTCCTGCAATGCCAACCCTTGCACGACACCGATCCATTCCAGCTCAAGGGGATGGAACGTGCAGTGGAACGTATCCACGCTGCCATTCGCGCCGGTGACTTGATTGCCAT
>JANXAX010000126.1 GCA_025062175.1 Anaerolineae bacterium
ACCCCATCGTCACCTTTCTATGCAAATCTGCCCGTTTTCCGCGCTGGGCAGCGGTGGCGGTCGCCTATATCGCATTGCTTGTCCTCCTTGCTTTGACCATCCTGCTGGGGATTCCGGCACTCGTCGACGCCATCCGCCAGGCGAACATCGACCTGCCCCGATTAGTGATGCACATTGTCATCGAGCTGCGTCGGTGGCTGGAGAGTATCCGTTCTATACAGTTCATGGATTTCAGCGCCGATCTGTCACCGATCGTCGATCCCGCCCTGGAAGCATTGAACGGGGTAGTGCCGCCGCGTATCATCCCTTCCCCTGAACGCATTCTGGAATCGCTTCCTTCAGCTCTGGAAATGGCAACCGGTTTTGCTTCCACAGTGGTGAGCACGGTGCTCTCCGCGATTCTGGCGTTCATCTTCACCTTGATCTATTCGATCTATCTCAGCCTGGATATGCCTCGGATCAGCCGATGGATATTCGAAGCGATTCCACCCCCCTATCGCGAAGAGATGTCTCAGCTGGGTAGAATGATTCGGCAGGTATGGATCGCCTATCTGCGCGGCCAGCTGCTGCTATGTGGGATCATCGGGACGGCGGTGGGACTGGGCACCGCGGCATTGGGACTGCGCGGGGCCGTGTTGCTCGGCATCCTGGCCGGCATCCTGGAGGTGCTGCCCACCATCGGGCCTGTCACCGCGGCCATTCCGGCGGTCATCATAGCATTGGTGCAGGGATCTACTGTGCTGCCGGTTTCAAACTTTTTCTTCGCCGTCTTGGTGGCGCTCTTCTACTGGGTCATTCAACAACTGGAAAATAACATTATCGTGCCACGCGTCATTGGCGATGCGATCAAGGTGCATCCCATCCTGGTGATGGCCGCAGTGGTAATCGGCGTCAGTGTAGCCGGTATCTTCGGAGCGTTGATTGCGTCACCTGTCCTCGCTACCGGACGTGTGTTGGCACGCTATGTCTACTGCAAGCTGCTGGATATACCTCCCTTCCCACCCGAACAACCGGTCGCTGCATCTGAGCCCGAACGTCCACCCCTCACTTTCCTGATTCGTGCTCGGCTCACAGGTGCATACATCCGAGCGGTGAATATCTCAACCAAAGTGTTCGATGTATTCTGGCCTATCGTCTGTCAGATCGCACGTCTGACCAAGCGCCTGGCGGTCTGGCTGTGGCCACGATTGGTGCGTATAACGAGATGGAGCTGGTCTATGTTCAGGCGCTACCTGCCACGTGTTTATGCCACGGCCGCACGTGCGGCGACAGACTTTTACCTTTCCGTGCGTGGCGGAATGAGCACCTAAACCAACGTCCTCCAGCAAGAGAGAATCCATAAGGCCGTTTATCCTGCACCATCCCCAAGGAGGTGAGCTTCACAACCATGGAGATTCGCTTTGACGGTCAGGTGGTATTAGTCACCGGTGCCAGCACCGGTATTGGCGCTGCCGTGGCGAAAGCGTTCGGCGCATCGGGTGCTCAGGTGATTGTGCATTATAACAACAGTGCCGCGGCCGCGCGCTCAGTCGCTGACGCCATCGCGTCGGTGAACGGGTCTGCAACGTTAGTACAAGCGGATGTGACCAAGCCGAACGACATTCAGCGTTTGGTGGACACGGTGTTGGAAAAGTTTGCGCGCATCGACGTGCTGGTCAATAATGCCGGCGGCCTGGTGGAGCGCAATCCGGTGGATACCATCCCAGATGAGATCTACGAGCGCATTATGAATCTCAACGTGCGCTCGATTTTTCAAATGTGCAAGCTGGTGATCCCGGTCATGAAGCGCCAGGGGCGGGGCAATATTATCAATGTGACCTCCGTTGCGGCGCGCACCGGCGGCGGTGGTGGCTCGGTCATCTATGCTGCCGCGAAAGGGGCGGTGGTGTCCTTCACGCGTGGGCTGGCACGGGAGCTGGCAGGGTATAACATCCGCGTCAATGCCCTGTCTCCGGGGTTGATTCTCACCCCCTTCCATGAGCGCTGGACGCCTCCGGCGATGATGGAAACCTTGATCAAGTCGGTGCCGATGGGCCGCGCCGGCACTGCCGAGGAATGCGTTGGAGCTGTTTTGTTCCTGGCCAGCGACCAGATGAGCAGCTATGTCACCGGCCAGGTGATCGAAGTGAACGGCGGGATGTTGATGCGATGAGCATGCCATTGCACCAGGTCGCCTTGCACTTGCATCCAGACGACGAGGTCGTGATCGCGCGGACGACACTGGAAAGTGGCACTGTCTTGTTGCTGGACGGGGAAACCGGAAGCGCGACCACCCTGGTAGTGCGTCAGAGGGTGCCGGCAGGACATAAGTTGGCCGTGCGTCATATCGCTCCCGCTGCTGCGGTGCATCGCTATGGTCAGGTTATCGGTTTCGCCACGCAGGAAATCCTGCCCGGTGACCATGTGCACATCCATAACCTGGACTCGCGCAAATTTCCTCGTCCGCTTAGCAAAGCTTTCCCACAACCTGTGCAACCGGTCGCTGTGGAACAGCGATCCACTTTCCTGGGATATCCGCGCCCTTGGGGAGGCGTAGGGACGCGTAACTATCTAGCGGTCATCCCGTCTGTGAACTGCGCGGCGGACGTGGCCGTCGCCATCGCGCATTATTTCACCCCGGAACGCATAGCAGCGTGGCCACACATAGATGGGGTAATCCCAGTGGTCCACCAGTCCGGTTGCACGTTGCGCATCGGCAGCCCGAATTACCGACTCTTGCAGCGCACGTTGGCTGGCGTCATCCGCCATCCCAACGTCGGCGGGGCGTTGTTGGTGGGTTTAGGGTGCGAATGCAATCAAATCGCAGCACTGTTGGAAAATTATCACTTGATGCAAGACCCCGATGCGCACGCACGCATTCGCAGCGTGGTCATTCAGGAAAGCGGCGGCAGCCGCAGAGCCGTTCAGCAGGGCATTGCATTAGTAGAGGAGATACTTCCTTATGTAGATGCAACGCAGCGCGCCCCACAACCTCTCTCTGAGCTTAAGATCGCCCTGCAATGTGGCGGCAGCGACAGCTGGTCGGGTGTGACCGCCAACCCGTTGATAGGCTTGGTGGCTGATGAAGTCGTGCGACAAGGTGGCACGGTGGTGTTGTCGGAGACACCGGAGATCTACGGTGCCGAGCACTTGCTGGCAGGACGAGCCGTCAGCGTGGAAGTGCGCGAACGGCTGCTAGCGAAGGTGCGTTGGTGGGCAAAGCACGCTCGTCAGTTTGGGATGGAGCTGGACAATAATCCATCCCCGGGAAACAGGGCCGGCGGCATCACCACCATCTATGAGAAGTCATTGGGCGCGGTTGCCAAAGGGGGCAACACACCTCTGATGGCTGTCTACGAGTATGCTGAGCCGATCACTACACGCGGACTGGTCTTTATGGACACCCCTGGTTACGACCCAGTGGCCATCACTGGCCAGATCGCCGGAGGCTGTAATGTGGTGCTCTTCAGTACGGGACGTGGCTCCGGACTGGGCAGCCGCTTGGCCCCGGTGATCAAGGTATGCTCTAACTCAGCTACCTATCGCGCGATGCCAGGTGATATCGATTTCAACGCTGGGGTGATTTTGGAAGGCACCGAAATGGCTGAAGCGGCACACGACCTCCTCGCATTGGTCATCCGCATCGCGTCGGGCGAGCTCTCCCAAAGCGAACGGCAGGGTTTCGGAGAGACTTCATTTATTCCATGGAGCTTGGGCGGGACATTATAACGTGCGGGTGGCAGCCCTATGTAGTAGGCAAGGGTAGCGTGGAACGGCGTGACGCTACTATGTTGTTCTGTATTCGCAATACCGAGGCCGGATATTACAGCAATGCGCAAGTTGACGACTATCGCGGGTTGCCACGCTGGCGCCTGCGTTGGCGGCCACCGCTGCGCTTAACGGTGCAGGCGCGCTTTTCCCATCCCGCGGAGAGGTTGCGCGGCACTGCTGGTTTTGGTTTTTGGAACGATCCTTTTATGATGACCGGGGCACGGTGGCCGGCGCTGCCACGCGTCATCTGGTTCTTTTACGCCTCACCCCCATCGAACATGCAGCTGGCGCTCGACGTACCCGGTTATGGATGGAAAGCGGCCACGCTGGATGCAACGCGGCCACGTGCGTTAGCACTCGCGCCGTTCGCCCCTGTAACCGTGATGGCGCTGCGTCTTCAGCATCTCTATCGACGGTTGTGGCCTGCCATTCAGCAGGCTCTCGGAATACAGGAAAGTCTGCTGCCGGTGGACATGACGGATTGGCATACGTACGTCCTGGAATGGCTGCCCAAGTACGCTCACTTTTACGTTGATGGGGCGTTGGTGTTGGGCAATGCACCCTCTCCGCGTGGCCCTTTAGGTTTTGTGATGTGGATCGATAACCAGTATATGGTGGTCACCCCACAAGGCCGTCTGGGCTGGGGACTGTTACAAATCGACGGCGAGCAGTGGATGGAAATCCGTCAGCTGGAAATCCGAGCGGAAATCATCTAAAGCTGGTGGATGTTTTTCCTGTGTGTTCTGCCACGAGTGGGCATTGTGTAATATTCGCACGGCTACGGCATTCCATCAAAGAACTCTGCTTTTACCTGTCCCAGCGGGCGGAGGTCGCTTAGGTAAGTTCGAGCAGTTTTCTCAATCTCTGTCTAGCCTTCCTTGACAGATATGATATACTACGCCGTCGGGAAGATGTATTGCACATTCTTCTGCTCATCGCCGGAGAGGCTATGTTCGTGCGCAGCCGGGTGATTCAGGCACTTGAAGCAAAAAAGGGGCATTTCTCCCAATATCAAGGGGGTGTGTCCGAGCGTGCCGCCGGGTTGGATGAGACGCTGATGCACATCGCTTCCCTGAGCCGGGCTGAGGTCGAGGCACGTCTGGCAGCGACCGGGGTGGCACGCCCTGGCGCCTTGCCAACTGATGAACACGACCAGATGCACACCGTTGTGGTTCACTTTGGCGCGCGGTGGAACACACACGAAGAAGCCCGCGCATGGGCGAAGCGTGTCCTGCTGGGGCAACCCACTTTCGCTGTAGATGGCTCCCAAATCCCCCAATCGCATGATTTTTCGATTCCAGTGGCAGCCATTCAAATTGGCTGGTTCGAGAATCCTCACGCTCCTTTTCGCCCATACGTCAAGGATGTGTTCTTCGAAGTGCTGACACCAGATGAATTGGCAGCATATGAAGAAGCCACCGATGCGTCTGACCAGACACTTGGCAGTAGCGCGTTTCCTGGCATCCTGGTCAATCTGCGTCGCTTCCAAGGGGAATGTCAGCGCATAATCGCCTACATGCAAGAACACGCCGCCCATGAGCCCAAGCCGCTCTGCTTTTTCGATGGTTCATTGACCCTGTCTTTTGCCCGCCACCTGAGCCCGCAACTACGCCAAGAATATCTCCGCTCCCTGGTGACCATGTTGCGCACTTCGCAGAGCACCCGCGTCCCCGTTATCGGCTATGTGGACAGCAGCTACGCTCGTGACCTGGTCACCATGTTAACCCTTTTTTCGGGGACATCCACACCTGCCCATCTAAATGATGGGATACTGCTCCAACCCTATATGCGCTGGGGAGATCGTAGTCTGGTATACTGGTGTGCGCGTGACGACGAAATATTGCCACTTTATGAGACGGAAGTAGGGCGTATTGCCTTTGTGTATCTTAAGACCAGCACCACTGCTCTGCCGGCCCGCATTGAGTTCCCGGGTTGGCTGTTAGAGGATTGGGCTCGGATGGAACGCATTTTGGACCTGATTCGCGCCGAGTGTGTGGTGGGCAACGGTTATCCCTATGTTCTGGAGACTGCCGACGCAGTGGCGGTTATCTCCGCCGAGGACCGCCAGCGTTTCTACGCCGTTTTCCAGCAGTTCGCCGAGAGGGAAGGCTTGACGCTACGCTACTCGCGCAAGGCGCGCAGCAAGGCAATTCGCCGGTGATCGCTGTGTTCCGAGGACATGCCAGGAGTGCTGTCTATGCAGATCGGTAAGATTGTGAAGTCGAACAGCCACGTGGACTATGTGTGCCAGATCAACAATCCCGGAGAGTTCAGCACGCTACCGCAACCTCAGGACTATGCCTTTGGCACCTTCGTGCGCATTGAGCTAGGCAACCGATCAGGATATTTAGTCGGCCTTATCTACAGCACTATTCTGATGAATCCCGAGTTTGGCAGTCTGGGACCCCGCCTGTCACCTCCCAGCGACCTGGAGATTTTCTCGCCCGACTACCTGCGTGAGCAAGCCACACTGGTGAACATTCTAGCTGTCGGGCAGGTAATGCAAGACGGGGAAGTTCATCAGGGGGTGCCCTGGTTGGCAGCCACGGTGAATGCAGCGGTCGAGAAGATGTCACCGGAGGAGATTCGCCATTTTCATACACCCGGTGGTCGCCTAGCATTGGCATACGTGCCCAGATTATTGGCCGAGAGGGACGCGATCACGTCTCACCTGCTGCTCAAAGTGGTGGAACAGCTGATCGTGTTGTTCCCCGGGCAAAGGCGCCAGCTAGCTGTCCTGCGGGGCAATCTCGCTTGGAAGGCAGCTGTGACTCCAGCAGGATAAGCAACACGTACCTGTGTCCTCGGCGCACGCGATATATCCAACTGAAGGTCGAACGGGTTCGCAGAGGAGGTGCGGATGTACAAGCAGTGTATTGGCACGACGAAAGGCCCGGGTGAATCGGCGCACGAATACACTTTCATAACACCCGACCCGGAACGGCGTATCAAGACGGGGGAATTTGTCTATTACGAAATGGAAGTAGAAGGCAAGCCGCGTCAAATCCTGGGACGCGTCACACGACGTACCCCTCTGCGCCTCTACCCCGATACCTTTATGGCCGACCCGAGTGTGCCTCCCGCTGAGATCGCCGCGATGCTAGGCTTTCGAGAACAACATCACGAGCTTTTCGAAGTGACAGTGGTGGTGATGGGTTACTACCAGCCGGAACTGGGTGATTTTGTCAATCCACGCGTGCCGCCCGAATCTGGCAGCCCTATCTACATTGCAGAAGACGCGTTGCTAGCCCAAGTGCTTTCTAAGAAGCGAACCGGCGAAGTGGGCTCTGCCTATATCGGCTGGTTGCTGAGCCGTGAACCCGGCGCCGTGCCTGTCAATCTGGATGTGCGCAGTATCACCAGCACCCACTTGGCCATCATCGCCAGCACGGGCGCGGGCAAGAGCTATCTGGCCTCGGTGCTCATCGAAGAGCTGATGAAACCATACAACCAAGCCTGTGTGCTGATCGTCGACCCGCACGC
>JANXAX010000127.1 GCA_025062175.1 Anaerolineae bacterium
CCGACCGTCATCTGCGAGCTGGCATTGATCAAAGTGCGCGCTACCAGTGCCAACCGTGCGGAGATCATTCAGCTGGTGGACATCTACCGCGCCAACATCGTCGATGTGGACGTAGACTCGCTGATCATTCAAATCGCCGGCTCAGAAGAACGCATCGATTCGCTCGTCAGACTGTTAAATAATTTCGGGATATTAGAAATGGTGCGCACCGGACAGGTGGCCATGGTGCGCGGCAGCAACACGAAACCGTCCATCCGACACAATGGAGTATCGTAATCGGGCGCGTTGTAGTATCATTTGCTATATTCTCTTACCTTAATCCCTTAAGGGTCCTTTGTCGCAAGAAAAGGAGTGTACACTGTGGCTGTCATTTACTATGACAAAGACGCTGATCTAGAGCTGCTCAAAGGCAAGAAGATTGCTATCATTGGCTACGGCAGTCAGGGGCATGCCCATGCCCTCAACCTGCGCGACTCGGGCGCCGATGTGCGTGTCGGGCTTTATGAAGGGAGTCCTTCATGGGCGAAGGCCGCGGCAGAGGGCTTGCGCGTGTTGCCGGTAGCCGCTGCTGCCGCTGAGGCGGATGCGATTATGTTGCTCATCCCCGACACAAGCCAGCCCAGGGTTTACAAGGAAGCCATTGAACCCCATCTCACTCCGGGCAAGACGCTGATGTTTGCCCATGGATTCAACATTCGCTATGGCCAGATCGTGCCGCCGCCCTATGTCGATGTCAGCATGGTAGCGCCCAAGAGCCCTGGGCATCGTGTCCGGGAGCTCTTCGTTGAGGGCGCCGGCACCCCATGTCTGCTGGCGGTCCACCAGGACGCCAGTGGCCAGGCAAAGCCGTTTGCGCTGGCATACGCCAAAGGGCTCGGAGGTACACGAGCGGGTGTCATCGAAACCACCTTCGCTGAGGAGACGGAAACCGACCTCTTTGGTGAGCAAGCCGTCTTGTGCGGCGGCGTGAGTGCGCTGATCGAAGCCGGTTTCAACACCTTGGTCGAGGCGGGATATCAGCCCGAAATTGCGTACTTCGAATGCTTGCACGAGTTAAAACTAATTGTAGACCTGATCTATCAAGGCGGCCTGAGCTACATGCGTTACAGCGTGAGCGACACGGCGGAGCACGGCGATTACACCGCCGGCCCCAAGATCATCACCGAGCAGACGCGCGCTACAATGAAACAAATCCTGGCGGACATCCAGTCCGGGGCCTACGCAGAGGCATGGATCGAGGAGAACGCCAAAGGCCGTCCCTGGTTCGAGGAACAGCGCCGCAAAGCCCGCAACAGCGAGATCGAGCGCGTCGGCCGGCAGCTGCGCCGGATGATGCCGTGGCTGAATCCAAAGGAAGTTGGTGAAGTGTAAGCACCTCGTCATCACCATTGTAAGGAGGGAATTCGGATGGGTGACAACGTACCCCAGGACACCCTGCTCATTTTCGATACCACTCTGCGCGACGGCGAACAGTCCCCTGGTGCCACTCTTGATGTTCATGAGAAGTTGGAAATCGCTCGCCAGCTAGCGCGACTGGGTGTGGACATTTGTGAAGCAGGCTTTCCCATCGCCTCGCCTGGCGACTTCGAGGCGGTCAGCCGCATCGCCGCCGAGGTCGGTCCGCTGACCGAGGGGCGTAAGACTGGCCAGCCGATGGTTATCGCCGCCCTGGCGCGCGCCAATCAGAAGGACATCTACCGCGCTTACGAAGCGGTCAAGGCCGCGCCACGCCATCGCATCCACACCTTTCTGGCCACCAGCGATATCCATCTGCAGTATAAGTTGCAGATCAGCCGCGAAGAGTGCATCCGGCGCGCTGTCGAGGCGGTCGCTTACGCGCGCAGCCTGTGCGACGACGTTGAGTTTTCGCCGGAGGATGCTGGACGTTCCGACCCGGAGTTCCTGACCGTCGTCCTCGGCGAGGTGATCAAAGCCGGCGCCACCACGATCAACATCCCCGACACGGTCGGTTATACCACACCCGAGGAATTCGGCCAGCTGATCCGCTATCTGATCACCCACACGCCGGGCGCGGACCGCGTGGTGTGGTCGGTGCACTGTCACAACGACCTGGGGTTGGCCACGGCCAACACCCTGGCCGGCATCCGCGCCGGCGCCCGCCAGGCTGAGGTGACCGTCAACGGCATCGGCGAACGGGCCGGCAACACCTCGCTGGAAGAGGTGGTCATGGCAATTTACACCCGCCAGCAGCTCTTCGGATTGAAAACCAATATCGACACCACCCAGATCATGCGCACCAGCCGTATGGTCAGCTCTTATACTGGCATCGTCGTCCAGCCCAACAAGGCCATCGTCGGCGCCAATGCCTTTGCCCACGAAGCCGGCATCCACCAGGATGGCATGCTCAAGAGTCATCTGACCTACGAGATCATGCGGCCGGAGACGATCGGACTCTCCACATCGCGCTTGGTGCTGGGCAAACACTCCGGCCGCCACGCCTTCCGCGTGCGTCTGCAGGAACTGGGGTACACCGACCTAACCGAAGAGGAGATCAATCAAGCGTTTGAACGTTTCAAGCGCTGGGCCGATAAGAAAAAAGTGGTCACTGATGCGGACATCGAGGCGATCATCACCGATGAAATCTATCAACCCCCGGAGATCTGGCATCTCAATCATATCCAGGTGTGCTGTGGCGATCACAGCATTCCGACTGCCAGCGTCAGCCTGACCGGCCCGGATGGCAAAGTGTACGAAGAAGCCGCGTTGGGATATGGCCCGGTGGATGCGCTCTACAAAGCGATCAATCGCATCGTCAAAGTGCCGAACACGCTGAACGAGTTCAGCGTCAAAGCCATCACCGAAGGGATGGATGCCGCTGGCGAGGTGACCATCCGCATTCAGCCGGCCGAGGATGACCAAGACCTGCCCATCAATCCGCAAACCGGCAAGCCGATTGTGCGCACCTACAGCGGCCATGGGGTCAGCACAGACATCATCGTGGCCAGTGCGCGTGCCTACATCAATGCGTTGAATCGTTTGATTGCCGACCGCGAACGCCGAGCGCGGAGGACGGTTGCGGCAGCCGAAACTCCGTCACCGGCCACCGCGCAAGTGATCGGCACGAACACCACGGGGGAGCTATCATGACGCTCGCACCGCGCACGCTCTTCGAGAAGATATGGGAGGACCACGTTGTGGTCGAGGAGCCGGACAGCCCGGCTGTGTTGTACATTGATCTTCATTTGATTCACGAGGTCACCTCCCCACAGGCGTTCGAAGGCCTGCGCCGCCGTGGACTGCGCGTGCGACGTCCCCAACAGACAGTCGCGACGATCGATCACAGCATTCCCACCACACCGCCCGAAGTTCCGATCGCCGACCCGCAGGCTGCCCGTCAGATCCAACAAATCGTGGAGAACTGTCGCGAGTTCGGCATTCCGCTGCATGGCATCGGCAGCCCGACGCGCGGCATCGTCCACGTCATCGGCCCGGAGCTGGGGTTGACTCAACCAGGGATGACCATCGTGTGTGGGGACAGTCATACCTCGACCCACGGCGCGTTTGGAGCGCTTGCCTTTGGCATCGGCACCAGCGAAGTGGAACATGTGCTTGCCACCCAATGTCTGTTGCAGCGCAAGCCGCGCACCTGTCAGATCTATGTGGACGGCTATTTGCGCCAAGGGGTGACGGCCAAGGATCTCATCCTGGGCTTGATCGCTCAGATCGGCAGCGGCGGTGGCACCGGCTACGTGTTCGAATACGCCGGCCCGGCTATCCGTGCGCTCTCTATGGAGGAGCGGATGACCGTGTGCAATATGAGCATCGAAGCCGGCGCCCGCGCAGGGATGATCGCCCCGGACGACACTACTTTTGAGTATCTGGCCGGCCGACCGTATGCGCCCAAAGGCGAGGCCTGGGACGCCGCAGTAAAACAGTGGCGCACTCTGCCCAGCGACCCCGATGCCCGTTTCGACCACACGATCACCCTGGACGCGACGCGCCTCGAGCCGATGATCACCTACGGCACAAACCCGGCTATGGCGATCCCGATCAGCGGGGTTGTCCCAGATCCCGCCAGCGTATCCGACCTGGGCGAACGACAGGCGGTGGAAAAGGCATTGCGGTATATGGACTTGCGACCCGGGCAGCGCCTGCTGGGGCATCCTATTGACGTGGTCTTCATCGGCAGCTGCACGAATGGCCGGCTTTCAGACCTGCGTCAGGCTGCCCGGCTGCTCAAAGGGCGGCGGGTCAAAGAGGGCGTCCGGGTGTTAGTCGTGCCTGGCTCGCAGTCGGTCAAGCGCGCCGCGGAGGCGGAAGGACTGCACCGTATCTTTTTGGAAGCCGGTGCGGAATGGCGCGAATCAGGCTGCAGCATGTGCATCGCCATGAATGGCGACCAGCTACAGCCGGGACAGTACGCCGTGAGCACCAGCAACCGCAACTTCGAAGGACGCCAAGGCCCCGGCGGTCGCACTTTCCTCGCCAGCCCGCTGACCGCCGCCGCGGCCGCGGTCAGCGGCGTGATCACCGACCCACGCACTTTGTTGGAGTAGAGCTACGATGCAACCTTTCACCCCAATCACCAGCCGAGTGGTGGCCCTGCCCATCGACAACATCGACACCGACCAGATCATCCCGGCACGTTTTCTGAAGACGATCAGCAAAGAGGGGTTGGGTCAGCATCTGTTCGCCGACTGGCGCTATAACCCGGACGGCAGCCCTAAGCCCGATTTCCCGCTCAATCAGCCATGGGCGCGCGAAGCACATATCTTGCTCGTGGGCGACAACTTCGGGTGTGGCTCCAGCCGCGAACACGCCCCCTGGGCCTTGATCGACTTTGGCTTTCGGGCAGTTATCAGCACTTCTTTCGCCGACATCTTTCGCAACAACGCGCTTAAGAATGGCTTGCTTCCGGTGGTTGTGGACACTGATACCCATCGTCGACTCTTCGATCTGGTGGGTGCGAACCCGTCCATCACTCTCACGCTCGATTTGGCGAGCCAAAGTCTCATTCTGCCTGACGGGCAGCAGGTACACTTTCCCATCGATGCCTTCAACAAGCGATGTCTGTTGGAAGGGATCGACCAGCTCGGTTATTTATTGAAGCAAGAGCCGCTCATTCAGGCGTACGAGGCAGCGCATCCCGCGCGGGTTAACACACGCATCACGGAGGTGTGAATGGAGACACAGCAGAGCAAAGCTCAAGTCTTCCTCTACGATACCACGCTGCGCGATGGCACTCAACGCGAGGGGATTTCGTTGTCGGTGGATGACAAGCTCAAAATTGCCCATCGCCTCGATGAGTTCGGCATCCATTACATCGAGGGAGGGTGGCCGGGCTCCAATCCCAAGGATGCCGAGTTTTTCCGACGAGCGCGGGCGCTGTCCTTTTCGCACGCCCGATTGGCCGCTTTCGGAAGCACACGGCGCAAGGGGATACGCCCTGAAGAGGATGCCAACCTGCTGGCGCTTTTGCAGGCCGAGACCCCCGTCGTCACCCTGGTGGGCAAGAGCTGGGATATGCATGTCACGGAGATCCTCGGCACTACGTTAGAAGAAAACCTCGCCATGATCCGCGACAGCATCGGCTTCGTCAAGGCGCAACGGCGCGAGGTGCACTTCGATGCGGAACACTTTTTCGACGGTTATAAAGCCAACCCAGATTATGCCATGGCGACCTTGCAGGCCGCAGCCGAGGCGGGCGCGGATGTATTGGTGCTCTGCGATACCAACGGCGGGTGCCTGCCGTGGGAGGTCGAGGCAATCACCCGCGCGGTCGCGACGCGCTTCACCGTGCCGCTGGGCATCCATTGCCATGATGACACCGGCTGCGCGGTTGCGAATAGCTTGGCGGCAGTGCGTGCCGGCGCCCTCTATGTCCAGGGAACGATCAACGGATATGGCGAGCGCGTCGCCAACGCCAACCTCTGCGTGATCATCCCCAATCTACAGCTCAAGATGGGTCTCCTCTGTGTGCCACCGGAGCAGCTCGCCCACCTCACTCAGCTGTCTCGCTTTGTCGCCGAGATCGCCAACTTGACGCACGATGATCACCAGCCCTATGTCGGCGCCAGTGCCTTTGCGCATAAGGGCGGGCTGCACGTCGCGGCGATGTTGAAAAACCCGGCCAGCTACCAGCACATCGACCCAGCGCTGGTGGGCAATGAGCGGCGCAGCGTCGTCTCGGAGCTTTCGGGGCGCGGCAACGTGATCGAGAAAGCCCGCCAGCTGGGCATCGAGGTGAATAGTGCACAGGTTGCCGAGGTGCTGGAACAGATCAAGCAAATGGAAGCGAAGGGTTTTACCTACGAAGGCGCCGAGGCTTCTTTCGAGTTGATGTTGCGCCGCACCTTGCCAAGCTACGTTCCCCCCTTTGAGCTGATCGACTTCATGGTGCTGGTCGAGCGGCGGCGCGGACGCGGGCTGTTGGCCGAGGCCACCGTCAAGGTGCGCGTCGGCCCCAAGATCGTCCACACCGCCGCCGAAGGCAACGGTCCGGTCAACGCCCTAGACGCTGCCCTGCGCAAGGCCTTGCTGGACGTGTACCCCAGTCTGGCAACCGTTAAGTTGGTGGACTACAAAGTGCGCATCCTGGACAGCGACAAAGCCACCGGCGCCACCACGCGTGTGCTGATCGACACGCGCGATGGTGCCCATCAATGGAGCACCGTCGGCGCCAGCACGAACATCATCGAGGCCAGCTGGCGGGCACTGGCGGACAGCATGGAATACGCCCTGCTGCACGAGGCAGAAAGGAGAAAAGGCGCCTGATATGCATCCCTCGGCACAAAAAGTGGCCCAGGCGGCTCAAGAACTGGGATTGGCAATTGAGGTGGTCGAATTCGCCGAGACGACGCGTACTGCACCAGACGCGGCCAACGCCATCGGCTGTCACGTCGCCCAGATTGTCAAAAGTTTGCTCTTTCTCGTCGACGGCCGGCCGATGCTCGTACTGGTGTCGGGTGCTAATCGATTGGACGAGGCCAAATTGGCCGCGTTATGCGGCACTGCTCCTCAGAATGTGAAGCGGGCGGATGCGGAAACGGCGAAAACCGTCACTGGCTTTGCGGTCGGCGGGATCCCACCCTTTGGACACACTTCCCCGTTGCCGACGTACATTGATGCCGATTTGATCGGCTTTCCCGTGGTGTGGGCGGCTGCTGGCACGCCCCACAGCGTGTTTGCCATCACGCCCCACGACCTGATCCGCGCTACCAAAGGCATCATCGCAGATTTGAAGACGGAGTGACAAGCCCT
>JANXAX010000128.1 GCA_025062175.1 Anaerolineae bacterium
AACGATGAGCTGGTCGCCACATGGGGCAACCTGGCCAACCGGGTGCTGAGCTTCGCCTATCGCCACTTCGACGGGCGCGTGCCGCTGCCCGCCACGATGGACGATGCTGACTGTGAGATGCTGGCACGCAGTGAAGCGGGATTCCGCGACGTCGGCAGTTTATATGCCGCGGTGAAGCTCAAAGCCGCCCTGGAGGAGGCGATGAGCATCGCCCGCGCGGCAAACGTCTATCTCGACCAGAAGGCGCCTTGGTTCCAGATCAGGAACAATCCCCAAGCAGCGGCCACGACAGTCTATGTGATGTTGCGCGTGATTGATAACCTGAAAATTTTGCTGGCGCCGGTGTTGCCCTTCACCAGCCAGCGCCTGCACGAGATGCTGGGTTATGATGGGCAGCTCTTTGGACGCCAGTACACGCAGACCTTCGCCGAATCCACTCGTGCCCATATCGCTTTGTGCTACGACGGCAGCCAGGCGGTGGGGAAATGGCAGCCCTCGCAGTTGCCACCGGGGCAAGTATTGCGCGAGCCAGCGCCCCTCTTCAAGAAGCTGGACGAGGACACCGCCGAAAAAGAGCTGGCGCGCCTGTTAGGCAGCTGAACACGCCCTGATTTATCCTCTTTCTATCGCGGACCATGGCACCCTCGGAGGCATGAAGTCGTCTGTGTGCAAATGTTCACCCGTGGATAACCTGCCGTTTCTGTGGATACGTTTCTGGATATGAGCCACCCCCCAAGATCTCAGGCATTAACCGCGGCAGGCGACTGAGGTAGCGAGTGGCGTCTCACTTTTAGGGGTAGCTTTTAGGCCTGAGATAGATGGTATCCCTACTGGAAGGGCAGGAAAGTTCACACCCATTAGTTTCTGGTCCTCATACCGAAGCCGAGTAGCGGCACAGAAGCAACCAGGCGCCCGTCACACTTGCGCCAGGGTCATGCCGCCCAACACCAGTCCAGCGCCGGCGGCGGTGGCCAGGGTCAGTGGCTCGTTCAGCACCCAGACGCCCAGCAGAGTGGAGACGACCGGCGTCAGATACAGAAAAACACCTGCCTGGGAGATGGGCAGCTGCTTCGCCGCATGCCACCATAACAGATAGGCTGCCGCTCCACAGCCGAGAGCCAGCCCTAACAGCGCTCCCCACGTTTCGGCGGACCAACGCAGCGTTATACCTTCTGCGACAGCAACCGGCGTCATCGCCAAGGCACCGATCAGGCCGGCAAGCGCCGTCACCGGCAACGGGCCATATGCCAGCACCAGTCGCTTGCCAGCGACAATGTAAAACGCCCCCGCCAGCGTTGCCAACAGAGCTAGCCCGTTCCCCAGCACCCGCACACAGGTCTCCACATCGCCGGCCCACACTCCCCCCAAAGTGATTAGGGTGACGCCGAACAATCCCATCACCAAACCACCCGCCGCACGCCAGCTCATCGGTTCTCTTAACACCCAGACCCCCAGCACCGCACTGAGGATGGGATAGGCATTCATAATCAGCCCTACATCCACGGTGGTGGTATAAGCAAGCGCCAGATTCTGAAATACATAGGCTACTCCCTCACCGATAATCCCCAGAGCCAGAAATAAGGGCCATTCACGCCAGGCCCGGCGGAGGGAGTAGCGCATACCGCTTGAAATATTCACGACGAGCATCAGCACGCAGCTGGTGATCCACCAACGCAACGCTGCAACTGCCAATGGTCCCATTTGGTTCATCGCCATGCGCGTGAGCAAGAAACTGGTACCCCACAACACCGCCGCGACGGCAGCAGATACATATGCAATCCACATATTACCGACACCCTGCCTCTTCTAGCCGCAGTGAGATCACCCGAGATACTGTGTCTTTGCCCATCGAGATACCATAGATGGTCTTGGCAGCCTCGACTGTGTGACGATTGTGGGTGATCACGATGAACTGTGTCTGCTGGGAGAGCTCTTCTAACACCTGTCGAAAACGTCCGACGTTGGCTTCGTCGAGCATAGCATCCACCTCGTCCAGGGTGCAGAATGGTGTCGGTCTGACCTTGAGCAGGGCAAATATCAACGCAACCGCTGTCAACGCGCGTTCACCTCCCGAGAGCATCGCCAAGGTGCGCGCACGCTTACCAGGCGGGCGGGCGATAATGTCAATCCCAGTCTGCGCGACATTTTG
Source organism: Anaerolineae bacterium (assembly GCA_025062175.1). GTDB lineage: Bacteria > Chloroflexota > Anaerolineae > 4572-78 > NAK82 > NAK82. The sequence goes on from JANXAX010000128.1 coordinate 2,150, forward strand.
AGGATCGGTCAGCACGAGATCAGCGTCTCCCCCGTTAAACAGGCGCTTGAAATATGCCTTGAACTCTCGGGAGACGGCATGGAACGTGGCAAGGAAATCGTGCTCGACGCGTTGGTCCAGCTCAGCGACGACGCGGCGCAGGTTAGCAGCCGCTTGTTCCAGATCGTCGATCTGACTCCTCAGAAACTCATAGCGTGTGCGCACCTCCTCATACTCTTCAGGTGCATTCAGATTGACACTGCCCAGCTGACTCAATTGCACCCGTAAGTTACGGATTTCTGTTTCGAGATCTTCAGGGATTTCATCCACAATCGGAAGGGCTGAGACCAGCGGATGGAGCGGGAGGGGTGGTTGACCATTTACGCCTTCGCTCAGGGATATATCAACCAAGCCCAGCTCGCTCTCGATCTGACGCCGCAATGAGCGCAGTGCGTCCTGGCAACGTGTCAGCTCTAAGGTGGAACGCGCGTGCTCACTCTCCAGATGACGCAGGTGCTCGCGTTGCCGACGTTCCTCTTCCTCAAGCATAGATTGACATCCGATCAGATCCTCAAGTTCGGCCTCTGCGGGTGTGATCAAGGCACCTAATGCACGGATCTGTTCGGCAAGGTGGGTTAAGCGCTCGCGCTGTCCGTCCAGCTGTGCCGTCAAAAGCGCGATTTCATGCGCCAGCACCTCGACACGGGCTTGCCTGCTCTTCAGATGACTGTTCGCTTCGTCCAGCGCGGCCATATCTCCTTCTAAGAGAGCGCGTTGTCGTTCCACCTGGACTTGAGCAGCGGTCAGGACGGCTTGCGCCTGAGCCATCTCGGTAAGCCATGTCTCCTGGGTCAGCATGGCCGCCTCCTGGGCCAGCTGTTCGGATGCCGATTGGGCCTTATGGTGTTCTTGCTTGAGCTGTTCTATTTCTGCCACCAGGTGCTCCGCGCGTTGGATCAACTCGGCATGCTTGGCGTGGGCACGTTTCGCAAGATCACATTGCCACTCTGCAGCCTGCCTCGTGCGCTCCATTTCATGCCTCAAAGCGGCGCTCTCATGTTCGAGGACGCGACGTTGCGTCTCCAGTTCGGTGGCCTCCTGCCTCATCCGTTGTAGCGCAGCTTGTGCCTGAATGAGATCAGCCCGACATTGCTCCAGACGTCGGGACAATTCTTGTTCAGTCGCCTGACGGGTCTGGATAGCGGACGGCAGTTCGAACCATTCTCGCTGACGCCTCAGCAGACCTGCGCCTCGTTCACCTTCAGCGCTGCCTCCCGTGATACTGCCCCCTGAACGCACCAGTTCGCCGGCAAGTGTCACGATCTGAAAACTCCCCAGAAGAGAACGGAGGATGCGACGTGCTGTTGACAGATCCTCGACCACGATGGTGCGACCGAGCAACAGCTGCAACACTGACTGCAACTGTTCCGCACACGTCACCAGCGCGCTGGCGACACCCAAAACCCTGTTGTCGTGACAAGACAAGATAATTGGCTTGGGTGGATGGATCGTGTCCAATGGGAGGAACGTGGCACGCCCCCTTCGAGTGGTTTTGAGGTATGCGATCGCGGCCTCAGCGTCGGCCCATGTGGCCACCACGATGTTCTGTAGATGCGCACCGAGCGCCGTCTCGATCGCGAGCTCCAAAGGCGGCGGCACGCGCAGCAGCTGGGCCACCGTACCCAAGACACCTCGTAACCGGCCTTTTTCAGCCGCAGTCAGCACTGCACGCACACCTTCGTAATAACCAGTTAGCTCGCGTTGCATTTTGTTCAGGAGGTCATAACGTGCCTGCAAAGCGTCCAGCTGGCGGCGACAAGCCTCGTGCTCTTCCCTTGCTGCGGCAAGTTGCCGCTCCATTTCATGAATGTAATGCGACTGTTCCTCTATGCGCCTGTGCAAATCTGCGATCACGCCTTCCAGTTCGTCATATGCTCTTATCTTTGCATGCAGCTGCTCCTCTATCGCAAGACATTCCTGCAGATAGGCATCACGGGCCGCCGCAGCTTGTATTGCTTCGCGCTCCACTTGGGCGATCTGTTCCTGGAGGTGTTGCAGCTGGGCGTTTCGATTAAGGAGCTGATCGGCCAGCTGCCGGGTATACTGTTCAGCGCGCCTTTGTCGCTCGGCCAGTTCTTCTCGTCTGGCACGTTCTTGTTCCAACTGCGTATCTAGCTCTCGGATACGTTGCTGGGCAGATTGGAGCAGTTCCGTTGCCTGAACCAGTGCCGTCTGGGAGCGTGCCATTTTGTCTTGAAGCGCCTCCCGCGAGCGTTCCAACGCCTCGATGTCGCGCAGCAGTTCATCTCGTTGGACGTTGAGCATGTGCACCCGCTCTTCGCCAACTGCTAGCTCACGCCGCAGTATTTCGGCCTCGGTGTGCAGGGCGCTGCTTTGACGATGCCACTCACCGATCTGGATACGCAGGGCATTTTGTCGAGCGGTCAGGTGCGCCATCTCGGAAACGAGGTTTTCCAACTTTTGTGCCTGAGCTTCCACCGTCAGGCGGTGACGTTCCTCCGTTTGTCTTGCCTGGTGCAGCTGCCGTTGCGCCTGACACCATTGGTAACCATACCAAGTCCGCAACAGTTCGCGGAGATTAGCCGAGATCACTTGGTGGGTACGGGCGCGTTCCGCCTGGCGTTCCAGCTGCTTCAGGCGGGGCTCGAGCTCGCCCAAGATGTCATGGAGGCGCACCAAATTGGCCTGCGTGGCGTCCAGACGCGCCAAGGCTTCTGTACGTCGCGCGTGATGTAATCCGATCCCAGCTGCATCCTCCACTAGGGCACGGCGTTCCTCCGGCCGCAATGATAATATGGCATCCACCAGTCCCTGGCCGATATGGAGGTACGTACGCTGGCCCAACCCACTCGCGGCGAGTAACTCCGTGATGTCGCGCAAGCGCACTCGATTGCCGTTCAACAGGTATTCGCTCTGTCCGTCCCGTGACGCGCGCCGCGTGAGGGTGACTTCGACATAGTCGACTGGCAGCCAACCGTCATGGTTGTCCAACACTAGGGTGACGGTGGCCAAGCCCAGGCGGGGGCGGCTGTCCGAACCAGAGAAAATCAGGTCCTCCGTCTTGCGGATGCGCAGCGCGGTGTAGCTCTGCTCGCCGAGCACCCAGCGGATGGCATCGGCCACGTTACTCTTGCCGCTGCCATTCGGCCCCACAATGGCCGTAATACCAGCGTCGAAGTGAAAGATGGTTCTGTTGGCAAAGGATTTATAGCCTTGCAGCTCCAACATCTTGAGGCGCATCATTTGGATGCTTTCACCACAACCACTCCAAATCGATATTTCCAATGCGCACAGTGTCGCCTGGCTGCACGCCAGCACGGCGCAGCGCCTCCAGCACCCCCATCGCTTCCATCTGGCGCTGAGCCCGCTCGGCGGCATCGGCATACTGCCACATGGTGCGCGCCACCAGCTGCTCGATGCGCTTTCCTTCGACCAGCCAGATCTCACCTTCGCGCCGCACCGTAAACCCAGGTGTCTCATCGAGACGGAAGACAGGCACTGCGGTTGGCATGGGCGCCGGCGGCAACGTTTGCAACAGCTGACCGACATAGCGCATCAGCTGCCAGACCCCCTGACCGGTGGCTGCCGAAATGGGAAACACTCTTCTCTCGCGGGACAGGCGCTTTTCGACCACTGGCCAGCGCGCTTGCGCCTCTGGCAAGTCCATCTTGTTGAAGGCGATCACCTGAGGCCGTTCTACCAGGAGGGGATTGTACAGACGCAATTCCTCGTTGATCTTGATATAATGATCGAAGACCTCGGGCTGGCTGCCGTCCAACACGTGGATCAATAGACGCGTCCGCTCGACGTGGCGCAGGAACTGATGGCCCAATCCAGCGCCGGCGTGGGCGCCCTCGATCAAACCGGGAAGATCGGCCAGGACGAATTCATATTCGCCATCGACTGACACGACTCCCAGATTGGGCTGCAGCGTGGTAAAAGGGTAGTCAGCGATTTTAGGTTTTGCCGCGCTGACGACGGAAAGCAGTGTGCTCTTGCCCGCGTTGGGCATACCGATCAACCCGACATCGGCTAGGAGTTTCAGCTCCAAGCGGAGCCAGCGCCGCTCGCCCGGCTCGCCCTTTTCGGCGATCCGGGGCGCCTGATGAACCGAGGTGGCAAAACGGGCGTTCCCTCTTCCTCCGCGTCCACCGCGCGCCACCACGATGCGTTGGCCGGGGGTGGCCAGGTCGGCCAACAGCGCACCGCTCTCGGCATCATAGACCACCGTGCCGACCGGCACGCGAATGACCACGTCGTGGCCACGCGCACCCGTTTGATTCTTGCCGCGTCCGTGAGCGCCGCGGCCGGCGGCAAAGTGCGTCTGCTGATGCAGCGGGAACAGGGTGTTCATCTGAGCGTCCGCCTCCAGGATGACATCGCCACCGTCACCGCCGTCGCCCCCGGCTGGACCACCGCGCGGCACGTATTTTTCCCGACGGAAGGCGACAATGCCGTTGCCTCCATCACCACCCCGCACGTAAATTTTCGCCTCGTCGATAAAACCAAAGGTTTCCATAAATACTTGTCCCGACTTGTGAGCCTCGTCTTGGAGCGTGAATTTGACACAATCTTCAAATTATATAGCAATATCCCAATAAAGCTAAAAAAGACACAGAGGTATCAACCGAGGTAGAGCTGTTGTGCGAGAAACAAGGGTGCTCTCGGAGCGCGCTAGATGTGTGACCACCACGAATCCTTTGGGGCTAGCTGGAGGGACACCATCGCCTAACGACGCAACCGGTATATTTCGCCGAACAAACGCCCCACCAACAGCACGTAAATAACCCCCAACAGAACGTAGAAGCGAACATCTCCCCACAGCGATGGCTTGCCTACAGTGAGCTTATGCGCCAGTGCGCTAAGCTTGTCATGCAATGTCACCCCAGCATAGTAAGTTTTGAATGCCGCATCCGCCCGAGCAGGGTGGCCGTTAATGATAGCAGTGCCATGGGGATATAAATCCCCTTCCACGCCGCCCAAGGTGATGGCGTCCTCCGGCATGGCCGTAGGCGATTCAAAAAAGAAATAATAACCCTGCCCTTCTGAGTCGGGTA
>JANXAX010000129.1:0-5264 GCA_025062175.1 Anaerolineae bacterium
AATGTAGAAGACAACACCCACTGCCAGCAATGTGAACAGTAAGCCGGTGGTCGCTTGAGCCATGCGTCCCTGAGCGGCTTCGCGTTCCAAGGTGAAAATGGCGTTGTCGCGCTCACGTCGTGCCACCAGATAGGCACGCAGGAAGAGGAGCGCAATCGGTATCAGGAACAAATACAGCCAGATGGAATAGTTGGCGATCAACCGGATAAGGGTTGTCATCGGTTCAAGGCTTGGTCAGAAGTCGAGGATTACCCGTCGTGGACCCATGCCACCACCAGGCCTCCGACCTTTTTCATAGGTTAGCAAGTATACGGCTGGCGGGGCGATGTGGCAAGTTCAAGCGTGCATCAAGGCGCTCGTCGCCGGTAGTGGTGAGGACAAGAATCGGCGCATTCCATTCGGATTGGGCAGGTGGATGAAAGCAGTGGCCCAGAATGGGACCCATCTGGGCCAGGTGCACTTCGCTTTTCATAGAGGAAGGATGACGGACACACACCCATCACTCCATCGCCTGGCGGCCGGCCAGTGCCCGGCTGAGGGTGACTTGATCGGCGTATTCCAAATCGCCGCCCACGGGCAAGCCTCGTGCCAGCCGGGTGATCTTCACCCCGCTGCCGGCCAAGCGGCGCGCCAGATACATCGCAGTCGCTTCGCCCTCCATATTCGGATTAGTGGCGATGATCACCTCGCGCACCGGCACCTCGGCTCGTAGCCGTGGCAACAGCTCGGCGATGTGTAAGTCATCCGGACCGATGCCCTCCACCGGAGAAAGAGTACCGTGCAGCACGTGATACAGGCCGTGATATTCGCGCGTGCGCTCGATGGCCAACACGTCCAGCGGCTCCTCGACCACGCAGATGATCGAGCGGTCGCGATTCGGGTCGCTGCAGATGGCACACGGATCAACATCAGTGATGTTGAAACAGATGCTGCAAAAACGGGTGCGTGCCCGCAAATCCCGCAGCGCATCCGCCAGGGCGTACACCTGTTCAGCGGGGACGCGCAATAGATGGAAGACCAGCCGGGCCGACGTCTTAGGGCCGATGCCCGGCAGGCGTGCAAGCTCCTCCATCAAGCGTGCGACCGGTTCGACGAGTACTTGCATACGTCTCAGAAAAGGCCCGGGATTTTCAATCCGGCAGTGAAACTGCTCATCCGCTCTGCCGCCAGGTTCTGGGCTTTTTCGATCGCTTCGTTGACAGCCGCGATGATCAAATCCTGTAGCATTTCGACATCTTCAGGATTGACCGCCTCTGGGTCGATCGACAGGGAGACAAGGCGCAGATGACCGTTCATAACCACCTTCACGGCTCCGCCACCCGCACTGGCCTCCACCGTCTCCTCGCCCAGTGCTTCTTGGGCCGCAAGCATATCCGCTTGCAATTTGCGCAGTTGCTCGGCCATGCCGCCCAGGCGACCGCCTGCAGGTAGCTGAAACCCTCTTCCTTTTCCCTTTGCCATTGATTATCCCCCTTGTGATGACTTCGTACGCACGCCCCCCAGTCGGCGGATCTCCTCTGCCAACGGGTCGTCCGCGGCCTCCGCGGTTTGGGAGTGCGGTGAGACATCGCGCACCCCTGCCTCTGAGGTAGGATCAGCAGCGGCACTCTCCTCTGCCGCAACCGGATTGGGTGTCCTGCGGGGTTGATATTCACCCTGCAGCACACAACGCAGCCGCAGTGGCGTGCCCAGCACCTCCTTGAAGCATGCTTCGATCTTCGAACGGGTGCGAGCCTGTTCGATGCGTCCCTTCAGCCAGTCCGAAGCTGCCTCGACAATCACCTCATCACCGACGACATCGAGCAGGGTGACCGAGTTCAGCAATCCCTGGGCCATTGGATCGCGCTTGCGCAGCTGGGCTAGGATCACCGGCTTCCAGTTGTCACGCAGTTTGTCCAGGGTCACATTGCCGCTCTGGCCGGGCACAACCAGCGGCGCCGCCAGGTCGTTGGGCGCTTCGCGCAGCACCGCCGGCCGGGCAGGTGGTGGCGTCCTGGCTGTCTCGGCGCGCGCAGTCGGTCCGGGCGCCCTGGCCGGGGACACAGCCGCCTCCAATCGCGTGCGCACCTCCTGCGCGGCGGGCGGTTGTGCCGGCGCTGCTTCGAGCGCTTCCTCCGAGGTCGCCTCCAGAAAGGCCAGTTCCAGAGTCAGCTGCGGAATGAAGCTGGTCCTGCTCTCCAGAGCCGCTTGATTGAACAGACGGATAGCACGCAACAGCCAACGCGGGGTGACCTGACCGGCTTGGGCACGGATGGCGGCCAGCTCCTCATCACTGGTGTTGGCACGCAGCAGCGCCGCGCCGTCACCCATTTTGAGCAGCAACATCTTGCGCAGGTGCTCGACCACTTCGCGCGCGAGTTGACGTGGTTCACTGCCATCCCATACCAACTGGTTGATCAGCTCCAGACCGCGCACCCGCTCCCCAGCGACGAGATGGTCCACCAGCTGGCTCACCGCTTGCGAGGACACGCTTCCCAGAATGCCGCGTACGTGGTCCAGCGTGATCATCGTGTCGCTGTAGGCGGTCAACTGATCGAGCAGGCTGATGGCGTCGCGCAAGCTGCCGCCGCTCTGACGGGCGATGTACTCCAGCGCGGCCTCTTCCACTGACAATCCCTCCTGGGTCGCAATGTGTTTCAACCAGCGGATGATGTCGGCCAGAGGGATACGCCGGAAGTCAAACCGTTGACAGCGTGAGAGGATCGTCGCCGGGATCTTATGCGGCTCGGTAGTCGCCAGGACGAAGATCACGTGCGCGGGCGGCTCTTCCAGCGTTTTGAGCAGCGCGTTGAAGGCCGGCTCGGTCAACATGTGGACTTCGTCGATGATGTAGAACTTATAACGCGCTTCGTTCGGACGGAAGCTCACTTTGTCGCGCAGGTCGCGGATCTCATCGATGCCACGGTTGCTGGCGGCATCGATCTCGATGAGATCGATCAAACTGCCATCGTCCACCGCGCGGCAAATGCGGCAGCGGCCGCACGGTTTTTCCACACTTTCGCCCTCACAGTTGACCGCCTTCGCGAGCAGACGCGCCATCGTGGTCTTGCCCGTCCCGCGCACGCCGGCGAACAGGTAGGCGTGGCTGATGCGCCCGCTGGCAAGCGCATTGCGCAGCGTGCGCGTCACATGATCCTGTCCAATGACTTCATCGAAGGTGCGCGGACGCCATTTGCGATAGAGGGCCAGCCTTGTCATGCCACCCCATCCAGGAACGCTGCTGTAAGATAGCCTTAGTGTACCACCCCGAACGCTTTTCAGCAAGGGACTTCCGTCTGGCAGATGCAGGTCAGCTTGGGGGTCATGGCGAAGGAAAGCCGGCGACTGATGTCACGCCAGGCAGGTATGCCCTCAAATCCAACGGCCCGCGGCGCCGCATGTGGGTCTGCGACCGACCGTCCGCGCAGGCGGACGGAAGACGCAACGTCCCCACAGGGGGACGTCCGGCGACATACCCGCCAGGTATATAGCTTCTGGTGCCAGCCCGCCTCCGCTTGCCCCCAATTCGAAATATATCCAACAGACCGCTGCGGATTGACACAGCGATGCGATCCGACGCATAATTAAAACGAAATATTGTGTAATGTTACGATGTCGGATGGATTGGATCGGCTATGCCTGAGTTCAGGGTGGTGTCGGACTTTCAACCCACGGGTGACCAGCCAGAAGCGATCGAACAGCTGGTGACCGGTCTGCGTGCCGGGGTGAAGCACCAGACCTTGCTCGGCGCCACCGGCACGGGCAAGACGTTCACCATCGCCAAGGTCATCGAGGCGGTGCAAAAGCCCACTTTGGTGATGGTGCACAACAAGACGCTGGCCGCGCAGCTGTACAGCGAGTTTCGTGAGTTTTTTCCCGACAATGCCGTCGAGTACTTCGTCAGTTACTATGACTACTATCAGCCGGAGGCGTATATCCCGCGCACCGACACCTACATTGAGAAAGATGCTAGTATCAATGATGAGATCGACCGGCTGCGGCTGGCTGCTACCCAGGCGCTTTTTTCGCGACGCGACGTGATCATCGTGGCGTCGGTGAGCGCCATCTATGGCTTGGGCGACCCCGTGGAATACGGCAAGGTGATCATCCATCTGCAGCAGGGCGAGACGCGCAAACGCGACAAGATCCTGCGCCACCTGGTGAGCATTCACTATGAGCGCAACGACTTGCAGTTGAAGCATGCTTCGTTCCGCGTGCGTGGGGATACGCTCGAGATCATGCCCCCCTATGGCAATGTGGCCTATCGGATTGAGTTCTTCGGGGATGAGATCGAACGCATCACCGAGATCGACCCGCTGACGGGAGAAGTCCTGGCGCGCCGCACCAGCCTGGACATCTATCCCGCCAAGCACTTCATCACGCCTCAGGAGAAGCTGCTGAAAGCCATCCAGGACATCGAGGCGGAGCTCGAAGAGCGGCTGGCCGAGCTGCGCGCCCAGGGGAAGCTGCTCGAGGCGCAGCGGCTGGAGCAGCGCACGCGTTATGACATCGAGATGCTGCGCGAGGTAGGCTACTGCGCCGGTATCGAGAACTACTCACGCCATCTGGGCCAGCGCGAGCCGGGCTCCACACCCTGGACGTTGCTCGACTACTTCCCCGATGACTTCTTGATGGTCATCGACGAATCGCATATGACCATCCCGCAAATCCACGGCATGTATCACGGCGACCGCAGCCGCAAGCAGGTGCTGGTGGATTACGGCTTCCGCCTGCCCAGTGCCCTAGACAATCGCCCGCTCAGCTTCGAAGAATGGGAAGCGCACATCCACCAAGTCATTTACACCAGCGCCACCCCAGGCCCTTACGAGCTGAGCGTCTCGAAGGGTCACGTGGTCGAGCAGGTGATCCGTCCCACCGGTCTGGTCGACCCGCAGATCATCGTGCGCCCGGTCAAAGGACAGATCGACGACCTGGTCGCGGAAATCCGGAAGCGCGTCCAGCGTGGCGAACGTGCACTCGTGACCACGCTGACCAAACGCATGGCGGAAGACCTGGCCGATTATCTGATGGAGTTGGGCATCAAAGTGCATTATCTCCACAGCGACATTGAGACCTTGGAGCGAGTGGAGATTTTGCGCGATCTGCGCCTAGGCGTGTACGATGTGGTGGTGGGTATCAATCTGCTGCGCGAAGGATTGGACCTTCCGGAGGTCTCCTTGGTGGCCATCCTGGATGCCGATAAGGAGGGATTTTTGCGTTCCGAAGCGGCCTTGATCCAGACCATCGGGCGTGCGGCGCGCCATGTGGAAGGGACAGCCATCATG
>JANXAX010000129.1:5274-7193 GCA_025062175.1 Anaerolineae bacterium
ATCATGTATGCCGACACCATCACCGAGTCGATGCGGCGCGCGATCGACGAAACCAACCGCCGTCGGGCGAAGCAGATCGCCTATAACCAGGCCCATGGCATCGAGCCACGTTCGATCGTCAAGGCGGTGCGCGACCTGACAGACCGCATCCAGCTGCACAAGGCCGCTGAAGAACGTGCTCCGTATCGCATTCGTCGCGACATCCCGAAAGAGGAAGCGCATCATTTGATCAAAGAGCTGGAGAAGCAGATGAAGGCCGCGGCGGCCCAGCTCGAATTCGAGAAGGCGGCCCTCCTGCGCGACCAGATCTTCGAGTTGCGCCGCCTGGTGGAGGAGATGGATACGCGCCCCGTGTGGGAAAAGGTCCAACAGAGTGTGTGAATGACCGCTGCGAATACCCAGGAGACCCTCGACCAAGCGATCGCCGCCCTCAAAGCTGGCAAAAAAGCGGAAGCGCGCCGCCTTTTGGAGAGCATTCTCACCGCAGACCGGCATAACGAGCAGGCATGGCTGTGGATGAGTGGGGCGGTGGACACCGATGCCGAGCGCATCATCTGCCTTGAGAACGTGCTCACCCTGAATCCCTACAACGAACGCGCGCGCAAAGGATTGGAGCAACTGGGACGCACACCCCCACCACTGCCCATCCTCCCGCTGTTCTCTCCTCCGACGTCAACTGGCATCGCATCCTTGCCCGGTGTCTCCACTCCGCGCCCGGCTTCTGGGGAGATATCCATCTCCCCCGCCAACGCATCGCGCACCGAGGTGGCGGACTATCGCCTCTATATCGTTCTCGTCATCGCCCTGTCGCTGATGCTCATCTGTGCGGTGGTGGGCATTGTGGCCGCGGCACTCTTCGTCACCCCAGGGGGATGATCCCTGGTCGGTTTCTCGCATCCTCGAGAAGCGAGCGGACAACTGAGGTCGTACCTGGCCGAGATGCCGTATTCTCCGCTCGCGACCATCTGGGAGTGGTCAACTCCCTAGGGGGCGCTTTTCGTCCGCACAACTACGGATCCGAGCCACGACCGTGAGGAGGCGGCCGACGCACCGCTGGTGGGCGTGCGTGCCTGGATCAGATTTCGTCCGCGCCGGCGGCTGGCCACCGCCCAAGCGCGGCGGTTTTGAATCGCTGGACTGGCTCAGGCGAGCTCCATCCAAACCAGCCCGCTCACCATCTTCGGGTAGAAATCGGTGGATTTCTGGGGCATCTTCTCGCCCGCCTCAGCGCAGGCGTGCACTTGCTCGATCCGCGTCGGGTTCAGCAGGAAGAGGAACTGCGCCTCGCCGCGTTGTACCGCCTGGAGTCCCTCGGTCGCGTCGCGCAGATAGCGCAGGTTTTCCTGCCGTGTGATGGACTCGGCACTCAGCCCCATCAACCGCTCTAACACCAGCTGATGCAGCACGACGACGTCCAGCTCACGCCACACCGCCGGGCGGTCGGGCAACAGTTCAGCCATAATGCGCTTGTCGCGCAGCGTCCAAAGGGATTGGCGGTCGCGTGCCACGAAGCCGAACACGCCGTTCTCTCCCTGCCGGGATCGCAGCCGGGCTATCACCTCTTCCGGCTGGGACACGGGCTGCACGGTGAAATAAGCCGTCGCAACAGCCTCCAGCTCCGCCGCGCTCAACCGGGAATAAGAATGCACCAGCCGATGGGTCGGCAGAATAACCAATGCCGGGTCGTTCAGGCTGACCAGCGCCACTAAGGTGTAGTTGTACCCGGCATCTGGGGAAGCATCCGGAGAGGCAGCGCGCATTTCGGCGCGGTAGTTCAGCGCTGTCTCGTAGCGGTGGTGTCCGTCGGCAATCCATACACGCGCGTTCTCGAACGCCCGCTCGAAGCGCGCCACCGCCACAGGGTTCGTGATGCGCTCCAGACGGTGCGCGTTGCCTTCGGGCAAATCGTCACCATCGAT
>JANXAX010000012.1:0-10487 GCA_025062175.1 Anaerolineae bacterium
ACTCGGCCAACGCACGCGCCAGCTCGGTCTTACCCACACCGGTCGGCCCTAGGAACATGAAGCTGCCAATCGGGCGATTAGGATCGTGCATTCCTGCCCGTGCACGACGCACGGCGGCGGAGACCGCCTTGATCGCCTCATCCTGGCCAACGACGCGCCGATGCAATCGTTCTTCCATATGGAGCAGTTTTTCGCGCTCGCCCTCCAACAGCTTGCTGACTGGAATGCCCGTCCAGCTGGATACAACCTCGGCGATGTCCTCGGCGTCCACCTCCTCTTTCAGCAGCGGCGAGCCTTTTTGCAGCTCCATCAGCTGGGCTTCATATTGCTGCAGCTGGGCCTCCAGTTCACGCAGGCGCCCATAGCGCAGACGCGCCGCTTCCTCCAGGTCGGCGCGACGCTCTGCCTGTTCGATGGCGATACGCGTGCGCTCGATCTCTTCCTTGGTCTGCCGAATCGCCTGGATCGCTGTCTTCTCCGTCTGCCAACGCGTCGTCAGACGACGCGACTCTTCGCGCAGGTCAGCCAGCTCTCTCTCTAGCTCGGCCAACCGTTGTTTGCTCACCTCGTCCTTTTCTTTCTTGAGCGCCTCGCGTTCGATCTCCAATTGCATGATCTGACGATCGAGCGCATCCAGCTCCTGCGGCTTGCTGTCGATCTCCATCTTGAGGCGGCTGGCCGCCTCGTCGATCAGGTCAATCGCTTTGTCGGGCAAGAAACGATCGCTAATGTAACGATGGCTGAGCGTCGCCGCGGCGATCACGGCGCTGTCGGTGATGCGCACCCCGTGGTGCACTTCATAGCGCTCCTTCAGCCCGCGCAAGATGCTGATCGTCTCTTCCACGCTGGGCTCTTCCACCAACACCGGCTGGAAACGGCGCTCTAGGGCGGCGTCCTTCTCGATGTGTTTGCGATACTCGTCCAGCGTGGTGGCACCGATCGCGTGCAGCTCACCACGTGCTAGCATTGGTTTCAGCATGTTGCTGGCATCCATAGCGCCCTCCGCGGCGCCGGCACCGACAACCGTATGCAGTTCGTCGATGAAGAGAATGATCTTGCCCTCGCTGTCGGTGATTTCCTTGAGCACCGCCTTGAGGCGTTCCTCGAACTCGCCGCGATACTTGGCGCCGGCGATCAACGCGCCCATGTCGAGCGCGATGACGCGCTTATCTTTGAGCCCTTCGGGCACGTCACCCTTCACGATGCGTTGTGCCAGACCCTCGACGATTGCAGTCTTGCCTACGCCCGGGTCACCGACCAACACCGGGTTGTTCTTGGTGCGTCGGCTGAGGATCTGGATCACGCGTCGGATCTCCTTGTCGCGCCCGATGACCGGATCCAGCTTGCCACGCCGCGCCAGCTCAGTCAGATCACGCCCATACTTCTCCAACGCCTGATACGTGCTCTCCGGTGTGGGGCTGGTGATGCGCTGGCTGCCGCGAATCTGGGTCAGCGCCTGTAAGATGGTGTTCTCATTGAGACCATAATGCGCCAGACGCTCACGCACTGTGTCCCGCGAACGCGCTAACGCCAGCAAGAGATGCTCCGTGCTGACGTATTCATCACGCATTTGAGCTGCGATGCGTTCCGCTTCGGCAGCGGTATCGAACAAAGCACGCGATACGCCGACCTGCGCCGTCGGGCCATACGACCTGGGACGACGATTCAACTCGGCCTCCAGGTCGCTGAGCAACATACCCGGACTGGCGCCCACGCGCTGCACGATCTGGGGCACGACACCATCCGACTGACGCAATAACGCGACCAGCAAATGCAGCGGCTCGATCTGGCTGTGATGATATTCACGCGCCAGCTCTTGGCTGGCGAGAATCGCCTCTTGCGCTTTTTGTGTATACTTGTTCAGGTCCATGCTCTAACCCTCCAAAGAAAAGTTCGATCTCGCCCCTATATATGGAAAAGCTCCCCTCCATTCGCGAGCAATTTATGGTCTATCCATAAGCTAATCATGGCAAACCCCAACGTTCGACCTTATCTTAGCTGGGAGACGTTAGAGTCACGTAAGAATTATGTTGAGATTGTGTTAGAGATCGACCTCAGGGGGCAGCATACTTGTGAAGTGTGAAGGGCTCGAGTAAGCAAAAGGATAATGGAGATGTACGCCGGCGGACACGTTCGCGTAATACCTGGGGCATATTGCCACCTTGTAGTTCGTCCGTTCCCGTCCTAAATTTCCTATGGGGTAATGCAAAGGTACATCGAGGCTATTACTTCAACTTGCCTCCGATGAATGTCCTGTCGCTAACTCTGCCTGCATACTCCACGGACCAGTCCAGGTGATCACGACCTCGACCAGTTCGCCATGCCAGTCACGGCCGCTGTCATCGGAGAAGAAGACCAGCTTGTTGGTGCGTGTGCGTCCCTTCCACTTGCCCTTTTGTTGACCCTCCACGAGGATTTCGACACGCTGGCCCAGCAGACGATGGTTGATGCGCGCAGCGATTTCCTCTTGCAGCGCATTCACGGCGTCCAGGCGGCGCTTCTTTTCCTCCGGCGGCACATCGTCCACCATTGTGGTGGCCGCCAATGTGCCTGGACGTGGTGAATACATCGCCACATGACACACGTCCATCTCCAGCTCGGCGAGCACACGAAGCGTGTTTTGGAACTGTTGTTCGGTCTCGCCTGGAAACCCAACAATTACGTCCGTCGCGATAGAACATTCCGGCACGCGCGCGCGAATGCGCTCGATCAAGCGACGATAATCATCCACCGAGTAGCTGCGCCGCATGCGCTGTAGAATCACATCATCACCCGCCTGGATGGGCACCTCGATGTGCTCGCATACCTTAGGCAGTGTCCGTACCGCCTCGATCAGGCGGTCGTCGAAGTAATTCGGATGGCTAGTCAAAAAGCGGACGCGCGCAATGCCTTCCACCTCGGACACGGCAGCCAACAGATCAGGCAGGCGCGGTGCCTCAGCACCCAGATCGTAACCATAGCGGTCCACAATCTGACCGAGCAATACCACTTCACGCACACCACTCTGCGCGAGTGCTTCGACCTCAGATAGGATGACCTCGAGATTGCGGCTGCGCTCGCGGCCACGTCGCGAAGGGATGACACAGTAACTGCACACCAGATTGCATCCCAAAACGACCGGCACTGGCACGCTGACCAGCTGCCCATACAGAGAGTCGGGCAGGACAGGTGTATCGTCCCCACCGCAGCGTTCTATTCTCTCTTCGGGCAATCTCTGGTCCAGATAGATCAACAAAGGTTGGACATCGCCGGGCGGCATCAACACATCCACGTGAGGAAACCGCTCGCGCAGCCGTCCATTGCCCCGGACGCCCACCATACACCCCATCAGCGCGATGACGAGAGATGGTCGGCGCTCCTTCAGTGGCTTGAGCGACCAGAGGAAGCCACTCGCACGGTCCTCGGCACTCTGACGCACCACGCATGTGTTCAATACTACCACGTCCGCCTGGCGAAGGTCCTCGGTGGGCTCATATCCGCGCGCTTCTAAGGCCGCCGCGACCCGCAGCGAGTCGGAACTGTTCATTTGACAGCCGATCGTCCAGATGTGGTACTTCATATGTCCCGTAGTCTGCCCGCTTCGACCATATTCACTCACTCCGGTTTCAGATTGTAAACCGGTCGAAGCTGATCGTCAATTAGGAAGGGGAAAAGTTTCGAAAGCGATTGAGGTTTCCATCAGTTTTTGATAATTTTTATACTGACGGCAAGTCTGGCGGCTGGCCATGCCCATAGCAGCCATTTCCGAACATCGTTCTCAGCTAAGTATCCCGATTGCCTAGTCCCCAGGCCGGACAGGTTGCCCGGCAAATGGTTCACCGCGTTGCCTAGCCTGGAGCTCCTGGGCACGGGTCTTCAATCCAAGCGATACCGGTATCAGGCACGCAGAAAGCATCCCTGCAATAAGATACGCTGTGGCGTATCCATGGACGCCACCACCCAGTGATCCCGCAATGGCGCCAATCGCCGCACCGCCTGCCATCTGTCCGGCGCCGATGAACAGGTTGACCGATCCTTGTGCTGCGGCACGTTCTTCCGGGCGAGCTTCGCCCAACACAATATAACGCAGCGGAGCACCGATGAGACTTGCGATCCCGAAGCCGGTTAACGTAGTGCTCATATAGAAGAAGGGCATCTGCTGAGCTCCCCACAACGCCAGTCCAAGCATCCCGACGCTCATCAGGACCGTCCCGCCCAGCACCACATTGCGTGATCCATAGCGGTCAAGCAGGCGCCCGACGACCGGCGAACCCACGGCAACACCGACCACCAAGGGTAGTAACATAAAGCTGGCTGTGGAAGCTGTGACGTGATAAGCCGCCACTGCCAGCTGAGGAATAAAGGCGATCCCCGCTTCAATTAAACCGGCACCGGTGGCGAGGATAACCACCAGCTGCATCTGACGCGCACGATAAAGTCCAGGACGCAAGACCGGTTCTGGGGTACGCTGCTCGATCCACACGAACACGGGCAGCAATGCCAGAGCGATCAGCAAATAAGGCCATACGTTGGACGACTGAAGACTCTCCCCGATGGCAGTTGTGTCTAAGCGGTTGATGCCATATGCTAATGAGACAAGTAAGATGGCCAGAATGGCCATCCCTACCGTGTCGAAATTACCTCGCTGTGTCGGCCGCGCGGTGGGCAACAAAGACCAACCGCCAACGATGATGCCCATGGCGACGGGCAGATTGATCACGAACAGCCATTGCCATCCAACGAGCAGTAACACACCGCCGATCACTGGCCCGATGATGAACGCGATGCCGAACACGGCACCGATCAGGCCCAGAGCACTGCCCCGCTTTTCGGCCGGGAACGTGTCACCGATCACCGCGCTGGCCACCGGAAAGATCCCGCCAGAGCCAAGACCCTGCACGGCACGCCCGAACAACACTATCGCAAAAGAAGGTGCCAGTGCCACCATTGCCGAGCCCAAGGCAAACAGCAAGACGTCGAGTACGTAGATGGCGCGACGTCCGAAAGTGTCCGACAATCGTGCCCAGAGCGGTGTGCCCACCAGATTGCACAGCACATAGATGGTGTAGATCCACGCCAGTGAGCGGTCCTCAACCCCAAAATGACGCTGGATAGCGGGTAGGGCTGGCCCAACGATGGCGATGTCCAACGCGCCCATTAATACTCCAACGAACAGGACCGCCAACAGACGGTTGCGTACGGCGTTATTTCCGGATTCCATCCTTGCTACAGCCTGTCTTTCCGAATGAGACAACCTCGCTGATATATCTCTCAATTATATTAGGGGGAAGAGATCTACAGCAAAACACGCGTCCGCGCCGATGGACAGCTTTCAGCGCTCACCTAAAATGAGGCCGCAAGGAGATTGACCGATTCGCTGGCCAGGCGGATAAAAGGCTCGGCATACAGGGCCATCATCAGCACCATCACCGCTGCCACGCCCACGGCGACGCGCAAGCCAGGACCTTCATCGAAGGGGAGTGCATTGACCGCTTCACCGAAGAACATCTGGCGCATAATCGCATAATAGTAATACACCGAGATGACGCTGTTTACGATGCCCACCACGGCCAGCATGATCATCTGGCGCTGGATAGCAGCGCCGAAGACGAACAGCTTGCCCACAAAACCGGCCGTGGGGGGTATGCCAATCAACGAGAGCAGGAAGAGAAACATGGTGATAGCCAGGAAAGGGTTGCGGCGCATCAGCCCGGCGAAGGCATCTAGTTGCGCCGAACCGGTATGATTTTCCACCGCGATCACCACCGCGAATGCTCCCAAGTTGGTGAAGAGATAAGCCAACAGATAGAGAAGCAAACCGTTTAAGCCCGTTGTCCAGCTGCGCGCTTCCGGCGCAAGCGCTACCAGACCGATCAGCATATAGCCCGCCTGGGCAATGCTGGAATAAGCCAGCAAACGCTTGACGTTGTTCTGCCAGAGCGCCACCAAGTTGCCCAGCGTCATGGTGACGATGGCGATGCCTGCCAATACCGCGACCCAGTCGAGCTGGAAGCCTGGAAGCGCGGTGAGGAGCAAGCGCATCAACACAGCAAACCCCGCCGCCTTGGGCCCGACCGAAAGAAAAGCGGTCACCGGAGTGGGTGCTCCTTCGTATGCATCCGGCGCCCATTGATGAAACGGCACCAGGGCGATCTTAAAGCCCAAACCGACCAGCACCATAATCAGCGCGGGATATATCAACCAGTGCACTGGCACGACTCCGCCGGTCAACACCGCTGCGATGCCGGCCAAGTCCAACGTGCCGGTCGCGCCATAGAGCAGCGAAAAGCCGTATAACATCACCGCCGAGGCGGTCGCGCCATAAACGAAGTATTTCACGGCCCCTTCCGTCGAACGTTCATCTTCGCGCAGGTAACCGGTGAGCAGATAGCTGGTGATACTCAGGAATTCAAGCGACAGATAGATCATCAACAAATTGGTTGCGCCAGCCGAGAGCATCATAGCCAAGCCGCCGAACAAGATAAGTGCGTAGAACTCGCCCCGAAAGTGAATGCGCGCCCGGACATAATTGCCAGAAGCCAGAAGCACCAGGATGAGCACGAGTGCCGTGAAAAGCTTGAAGAAAAGTGCTAATGGATCCAATGCCATCATGGGCACTTGGTCACCCCCAAAGTTCCTATCGGGCGCAAAGGCGATGGGCAGCCCTCCGGCACCTCCCAGCGGCCAGATGCCCACCGTAACCGGTATGAGCGCTGCGGTGCCGATCAAAGCAACCCAGAACAGAAAACGCTGCGGCCGGCCTCCATTCCGCCAGATCATATCCAGCCCCAACACCGCCAACGCCACCAGCGTCAATACCAGTTCGGGCAGCAGTGGTACAAGCAATTGAGTCAGCGTCAAGGCTGTCCCTCCTAAGATTATTGCCTGTGGCCAGTCGCCCGGCATCGGCAAGTGTCCTTCCTCACAAACCCGCTAACAGCGTTGTCGTAGCGGCGTTGATCACATTTAACACCGGCGCCGGATAGACGCCTACCAACACCATAAAGAACAGCAGCGGTGCCATGGTGATCACCTCGAAACGGGCCATGTCCAGCGAGAAATGCCAATGCGCCGGGTTGAAAATCTTTTGCCAACGTTCCTCGCTGAACTCGCCCAGAAAGACATGCTGGATAACCTTCCACAGAATGTATGCCGCACCTAACACAATCGTCACGATGCCGATGATAGCATAGGTAGGGATAAGGGCGAAGGCGCCTCGAAACACCATGAATTCACTGATAAAACCAGCTAGTCCGGGCAGTCCCAGCGAGGCGAGTGCGGTCATCAGCATCACACCGTAATATACAGGCATCTTGGCACTCAGCCCGCCAAACGCCTTCAAGTCGCGCGTATGGGTGCGCTCGTAGATGACACCTACCAGGAAGAACAACCCGCCGGTGATAATACCGTGATTGAACATCTGCAACACAGCGCCGTTCAGCGCAATCGCGCGACTGTTCAACACTGGCTCGGTGACATCCAGCGAAGCCGCCGCGGCGACCAACCCCAGCATGAAAAACCCCATATGGCTCACTGAGGAATACGCGATCAGACGTTTAAGATCCCATTGCGCCATGCTGACCAACGCGCCGTAGACCATGCTAATCAGCGCCAAGACCCCGATCCATGGCGCAAATTGGCGGAACAGGTCCGGGAAGAACGGCAACAGGATACGGATCATGCCGTAGCCCCCCAACTTCAGCAACACGCCCGCGAGCACCACGGAGCCAGCCGTCGGCGCTGCCGTGTGCGCATCCGGCAACCAGGTATGGAAAGGCCAGGAAGGCACTTTGATGGCAAAAGCCAAGAAGATCGCCCAGAAGGCAGCGATCGCCAACGTTGGATTGCCTGCCAAGGGTTTGAGCGACGGGATTTGTAGTATGTTCCATGTGCCGGTAGTCAGGTAAATGGCGATGAAGGCCAACAACATCGCCACCGAACCGACCAAGGTGTAGAGGAAGAACTTGATGGCCGAGTATTGCGGGCGGTCCTGTGGTTGTCCCCAAATCCCGATCAGAAGGAACATCGGCACCAGACCGACTTCCCAGAAAATGTAGAACAGGATCAGATCCAATGCCACAAAGACGCCAATCATGCCTGTCTCGAGCAGCAGGAAAAGCGCGAAGAATTCCTTGACGCGTTTCCTGATCGTATAGGCCGAATAGAACAGCGAGAGGGTGGTTAGAAGTGTGGTCAGAAAGACAAGCGGCAAGCTGATGCCATCCACGCCCAACCGATAATAGGCGTTGAGGGTGGGAATCCAGGCCGCCTCTTCGAGGAGCTGCATTTCGCTTGCCGTCTGGACGCAAAGCAACCAGGCGATGAACGCGAGCACTAACGAGGGCAGGCTGAACAGCACCGCCACCAACTTGAGCGCACGCTCGTGCCTGCTCGGCATCAATGTCACGACCACCGCGCCCAGCAATGGAATGAAGGTGATCAGGGTGAGAAACGGGAAGTTCATCCGTGCGCCGCCTCCTCGCAATTAGAAGTACAGATAAAGTCCTAAGAGCAATAGAATCGTCACGGCGACCACGAGCAGATAATTTTGCACGCGGCCTGTCTCGGAGTAACGCAGCCAGCGTCCAGCTGCGTGGAAGAGGTGCGCAATGCCCTCGACCAGCCAGCGGTCGATCACGCCGCTGTCCAGAACCCGTGCGACATCCGAAGCCGCTCGACCCGCCGCGGCCACCAGATCGACGAACGGATCGATGATCCAACGATCGTCAATCTTAAAGCAGAAATCGGCCAGCCAGAGGGCCGGTCGGATGATCACCCTCTGATAGAGTTCGTCGATGTAATACTTATTGCGCAATACAGTGAAAATGGGGCCCAGAGCCACCTGGAACGGCTCGACCTGGTCTGCGCGGTAATTGCGATACAGCGACCAACCCAGCAGCAATCCGATCACTGCCAACACAGTCGAGATGGCGGCCACCATTGGGTTGAAGGGGATTTTCTCGGCATGCATTACCTCGCTCGCCTCGTGCACGTTGCCCATCAAGTGATGCAACGGGCTGCCCAGGAAAGGAGCGTTGACAAAACCGAACAGCAGCGCAAAAAGCGCCAGGATCATCAACGGCACCGTCATACTAGACGGCGACTCGTGCGCGTGGCGCGCTGCTGCGTGGCGTGGCTCCCCCCAGAAGACCAAGCCCAACTGGCGCCCCATATACAGCGCGGTGAAGAAGGCCCCCAGCGTGCCCGCCAGCCACACCCAGAAGGGCAAGTTCAGGGCACCATCAGCACGCCACAGATGGAAAGCCTCTGCCAAAATCTCGTCTTTGCTCCAAAAGCCGGCGAAGGGCGCGATTCCCACCAATGCGAGTGCACCTGCCAAATAGGCCACAAATGTGCGTGGCATGCGGTGGCGCAACCCTCCCATGAGCTTCATATCGTTGGGGCTGAAATGTTCCGCGTGGTCATGATTGTGATGGACTGCAGCGTGGGCGCCATGTTCAACCCCATGGATCACCGAGCCGGCACCCAGGAACAACAGCGCCTTGAAGAAGGCGTGGGTCAACAAGTGAAAGATCCCAGCCACCAAACTGCCCAGCCCCAATCCCATCATCATATAGCCCAGCTGGCTGATGGTGGAATAGGCCAGCACGCGCTTGATGTCATCCTGCGCCAGGCCGATGGTGGCGCCCAACAGCGCAGTGAGTGCACCGATGACCGCCACCCAGTGCAGCGCTGGCGCATCAGCCACCGCAAAGCCGGCGATGAAAAGTGGCAAGGTGCGCGCCACCAGGTAGACACCCGCTGCTACCATCGTCGCTGCATGGATCAACGCCGAGACGGGTGTTGGGCCTTCCATCGCATCCGGCAACCACACATGCAAGGGAAACTGGGCGCTCTTGCCCACTGCACCGCCGAACACCAACAGCGCGATCACTGTGACAGCCGGCATGCCGAGCAAGGTGACTGTCTGCAGGGCTTCCAGATTCTCGGGCCGGAAAAGCTCTCGAAAGGTGAGCGTGCCGGTATAGCTATATACCAGTGCAATGCCGGAAAAGAGCAACACGTCCCCGATGCGCGTGGTGATGAACGCCTTCAGAGCTGCTTGGCGCGCGCGCATGACCTGGGCCGCGTCGATGTGCTGCTCGCTGTCCGTCCGGCGGAACGACCAGAAGCCGATCAGCAGGTAGGAACACAGGCCCATCACCTCCCATGAGATGAACAGCAGCACCAAGTCGCGTGCCACTACCAGCCCTAGCATACCGGCAGCGAATAGCGAGATATACGCAAAGAAGCGCGCATAGCGTGGATCCTGATCGGGCTGTCCCAGTTTCATATAGCCCTGAGAGTAGATGAAAATCATCAAACAGACGAAGGGCACCATAAAGAGCATCGCCGCAGTAAAGCCATCTACGGCAAAGCCCAGCTCCAGCACGGTGGTGCCGGCGGGCAGCCAGGGCACGCGCAGTTGCCAGCCCTCTGCCCACGTATGTTTACCGCCCAATATGGTGGCCAATACAATCATCCAAGCCAGCGCGGTAGACAGCGCG
>JANXAX010000012.1:10497-15298 GCA_025062175.1 Anaerolineae bacterium
AGTCGATTGTGGCGATGAGTGAACAGCACGATGAGCGCAAATGCCAACAAGGGGGAGAGCGGTATGAACGGTGTGAGATTAAAGATAAAATCCATAGCATCCCCGCTCAGTGTGAGCACCTGTTTTGGGCCACTTCGTTACACTCCGTACCTTCCGATAGTGTAGGTCCTCTGAGCTACCAACGCATGGTGTCCAACTCATCCACCGCCACTGTACGGCGGCGGCGATAGGCGGCGATGATGATGGCCAGGCCAGCGGCCGCCTCGGCCGCGGCGATGCCGATCACGAAGATGGCAAAAACTTGTCCAGTAAGCGCCTGAGGGGTGATGTAGCGCCAAAAAGCGACCAGGTTGATGTTGGCGGCATTGAGCATCAACTCGATGCCCAGCAGCACACCGATGGCGTTGCGGCGCGACAGGACCCCATATAGCCCGATCGCGAAGAGTGCCGCGGCAACCGTCAGCCACCAGGGTAAAGGTATCGCCATATATGGTCCCCCGCTCTTCAACTATGCATGTGGAGGAGTGCTGTCAAAAGCCTCCACCAATCAGAAAAAGCCGAACCCCCTTTCTTCCGCTCTGAGGTCACTCACCCACCTCAGCGTCGGCGGAAGCAGGCTGGTTGCCTTCCTCGCGCGCCAACACGATGGCGCCCACCAGCGCGACTAACAAAAGCACAGAGATGACCTCGAACGGAATGGCATAGGGTCCGACCAATGCCGCGCCCAGCTGAGCGATAGCGGCGTTGGGGGTACGCAGCGCTTCTGAGTCCGCTATCGGCCACACCGTCTGCCATAGGATCACGACCAGTATAATGAAGGTCAAAGATACCACCAGCGCGGCGACCCACCACTGTTCGTTGCGTTGCACCTGGCCGGGCAGCATCAGTCCGCGCGTGAGCATGATGGAGAACAAAATCAAAATCGAGATTGCTCCGATGTAGATGAGCAATTGCACGACCGCCAAGAAACCGGCGTCAAGCAGCACGTAATAGCCCATCGCGCCGGCCAATGACAGGATGAGCGATAGAGCGGCATGGAACAAGTTGCGGCTGGTGACCACCGCCAAGCCACCTCCCAGGGTCATCAACGTTAGGATGACAAACACAAATATCTGGGCCGCGTGTTCAATTGTCATAGTTGCACATCCTCAATTGAAAATCCTTACTAAGTGCGAGGCACGTCAGCCACGAGCGAGCCAGGGAGTGCTCATTCTACCCCGGCCACCTCGCGCAGGGCTGCCGAGCGGCTGCGCCGTGCCAGGGCGGACACACCGAGCATCATCAGGAACACGGTGACAACATTGGCGGTCAGAAGCGCGACCCAGCGCAGGCTCGACGCACCAACGCCGGGGAGCTTCAGGACGACCGCCACTGTCACTACCAGGATCAAACCCAGAGGCACCAGGAACTTCCAGGCGAAGTCCAGGAGATGATCGATGCGAATGCGGAACAGGGTGCCGCGCACCCACATCATCACCCAGATGACCGCCGTGGTTTTGAGAACGAAATAGATAAAACCAAGCAAAACACCGAGCCACGAGTCCGGTCCAGCAAACGGTCCGCGCCAGCCTCCCAGGAATAACGTCGCGGCAATGCCGGCCGAGGCGAATAGGTGCATATACTCGCCGATGAAGAAGAAGGCAAACTTCATCCCGCTGTACTCGGTGTGAAAGCCAGCGACGATCTCACTTTCCGCCTCCAGGAGGTCGAACGGACTGCGCCCGATCTCGGCGATGCTGGCCACGAGGAAGATCAAAAAGGCCACGGGCAATACCAACACAAACGGCACGTCCTGAGCCGCTACAATCGCGCTCATTTGCATCGAGCCCGCCGCTATGACGACCACCAGGATCGCCAACACGATGGGGATCTCATAGGCGATGAGTTGGGCAACTGCGCGGAAAGCGCCCAGGAGGGCAAACTTGTTGCGGCTGCTCCATCCGGCCATCAGGGCCGCCACCTCGCCCAGTGCGCCGACCGCTACCACATACAGAATGCCCGCTTGCAGATCGGCGCCGATCACCCCGGGCGCCACCGGCAATACTGCGAAGACCAGAATAGCGGCCACCGTGGCCAAGATCGGCGCCAGGTTAAACACAATGCGATCTGCACACATAGGCGTCACATCCTCTTTGGTGAGCATCTTGATAGCATCCGCGAACCCCTGGAAAATGCCCAGCGGGCCAGCACGGTTGGGACCGATGCGGTCCTGGATGCGCGCGAGCACCTTGCGCTCCATATAGGTATATGCCACCACGATGACCACGGGCGCAATAAAAGCCAAAACCGCCGAATAAAGCACGTAAACGATCAGACGCGCCAGCCCTTCTGAGAGCGGAGGAAAGGTTGTCACTAACCACTGGATCAGCGCTTCCATGAGCCGCCTCACTTATAAAACTAGACCCAGCGCAGCGCACCCTTGCGCCACGCGTAGAGCAACGCATACGCCAAAATCGCCACGAAGATGATCGCCTCGATCACCGCATAGAGCGCCAACTGCTGATAGGCCACCGCCCACGGCAACAAGAAAGCCGCTTCCACGTCAAAAACGACGAAGAGCAAGGCATAAATGTAGTAACAAGCCCGAAACTGCACCCATGTTTCGCCGCGCGCCTCGATGCCACACTCATACGTGGACTGTTTGATAGGGTTGGGCTTCTTGGGGCGAATCAGCCATGCCACCATCAGCCCGGCAACGGGGAGTAACGTCGCGAAGATCGCCAGGACGCCCACGAAGGCAAATTCAGACAGCAATGTCTACCTCCTCGTCCGCTACGGTGAGCTGGAACGAATGTCAGGGTGAAGAGATACCCAAAAATTATAGCACACCTATCAAGCAAAGGGAAAATGCGCGAGCCTCTCGGTGCATTTCTTCCAACCTAGGGGACGAGTGCAACAGCAGCTCGCGGCGAGAGCAGTCATCCGAGCCGCGACCGTCAACGTCGCTTGCGGGGAGTACCGGTCGACCGCCCTTACGCGTGCGGCTCGGTTTGAACCTTGCTCCTCCATGGATGAGGTTCACTGCGAGCTCCGTACAAGCCCAGGTAGCCAAAAGCCCAGAATGGTTTAGGCTGTGCCCAATACAGCGCGCTTCATTCCCGCCTTACTTGCACACGGCCTAGGACAAGCTCGCCGGATCCGTCCACCGGCAATGGCAGCAGCGTGTCGGGTTCATAAACCACCACGTGCACGGTGTATTCCCCGGACGGCATAGGTGACAGCCAGTAATATTCGTTTACGGGTTCAGGGGGCCAGAGGCTGGTGCCTTGGTGCCAGTTGTGGCGCAGGATGCGGTCCTTCTGAAAGGCTATGGTACCATCTTCCCTTACCAGGCGCACAGAGGCTTTATAGTCCATCGGCATTCGCGCTTGGGGCATCCATCGCAATGTCACGCCGACCCAATCCCTACCTGCTTCGAGATGGAACGCCTCCAAGGCAAGTCGCTCTCCAAACACGGCGCCACAAGACGTGTCCGGCACTGGCAACTGGAAAATTGTCTGCTCGGACGGCAATGCCCACGTCTCCACGCGATACACCGGACGTGTACGCTGGCCTACAAATCGCGCCGTCGTGCCCAATAGATACGTCACCACCTCGCGCTCATCGGCCTCGAGATGTTTGTCCTGTGTCCAACGCACCACGCGGAACGCCCTGGCACCGGAAGCCGCCCGAGTCAGCTGGGATGCGACAGTGGGCTCGTCCACCACGATGTAGTGGTAAGGGGTCTGACCACGATACAGGAAGTCCAACGAGTAGTGGCGTGCTTCATGGCCGGCGCGCAAGTCCATCGGGATGATGTACACAACATCCGGCTCCTGATCTGCTGCGATTTCCCGAGCCAGTTCTTCTGCGTAGACATCGAAAGCCATATACAGCTGTGGCAGTTGCGCCCATTGGACAAAGTACTGATGCGCCGTGATCCCGCCCACGGGCAGGAAAAGCACCAATGAGATGACTGCGCCGGCAGCCGGACGCGAACCGGTCAGAAACCGGACCCCAGCTCCCCCTTGCCCGAAAAAGGGTTTCGTTTCCCAAAACCCCAGGATAGGTGACACGATTTGGTTTTTGACAACACGGAATAACTCCACACACCCCAGCGCCATCAGCACGTAGGTGGCCGGCGCACTGCCGATCAACCGCAGATGATGCGGTGCTCCTTCTGGCGCCAGAATGGCTGGTAACAGCATCACGGCCCACCAACATAGCAGGAACAGGTCCAGTGGCACAACGCTAACGTTATCCGGCTCACGCGCAGTAACTGGGCGTTTGATAGAGCGCACTATCCGCCAGAAACATCGCACTATCCCCAACCAGAAACAGGCCGCCAAGGGGAGGCTCAACATCGGTTGGCCCGGCAGGTTGCCCAGTGGATTGGGGTCACCCCTCAGCCCGGCGAAGGTGCCCAGCGTGATGCCGGTCGTACGGAGAAATGTGCCCAGCAGATCCCCCTGATTCCATAATGGATTGAAAATGGAAACCGCAGCCGCACGCTCAGCGAAAGCTTCTGGGTGCCTAAGGAAAAAGAGCGCTAATGGCAGGAAGACCAGGCCTGCCATCAGCCCCGTCGTCATCCAACTGCGCCAGTAGCGCCAGGCCAACGGCTGTCGTCCGTTCAGCGCTGCCAGCCCCGTCTCCACGGCGAGGAAGAGCACAATTCCTAGTGGCACGAAGCGGCCGGCCAGATAGGTGTACGCCCCCAGCCCGATGAATCCACCGGCCGCCAGGAAGTGGAGGCACGCATGCCGTTCTCCCTTCATCTCGGCGAGACGCATAGCACGCCACAGCCAGGCGACTGCGACTG
>JANXAX010000012.1:15308-19099 GCA_025062175.1 Anaerolineae bacterium
CATCGCCAGTGCGCGGAAGCCGATGCGGCTGTATGCCACATGCCAGAAGGCGGTCGCCAGGCCCATGCCGGCCAGCAGCGGCAGCGCGATATTTGCGCCGGACGACCGTTGTGCATCTCCAGCCGAGGCAGCCACCCATTCACGTGCCAGCCACATCGTAGCGACGACCGTGATCACTCCCATTGTGGCCGCATAGGCACGCAAGGCGAGCCGCGTAGCGCCCAACCACCAGAACAACGGCTGCACCAGATAGGCCATCAACGGCTCTTTACCCCCGCCGATGGGCCACCAGATGCGCAGGACGCCGTGCGTCACATCCAGCGCCGCAATCCCCTCGCCGCCCTCGTCGAAGTGCAGCCCCGGCGGCAGCTGCTCCAGGGCAGAATAGCGCAACGCGGCAGCGATGAGCAGGACGATGAGCCACCAGCGGTAATCCACAGACAACCTTACATCCTTAGGGGAGA
Source organism: Anaerolineae bacterium (assembly GCA_025062175.1). Classification (GTDB taxonomy): domain Bacteria; phylum Chloroflexota; class Anaerolineae; order 4572-78; family NAK82; genus NAK82. The sequence goes on from JANXAX010000012.1 coordinate 15,773, forward strand.
ACTTCAATCGTTTCTGGTATTCGGATGCCTTCGGGATTCAGGGGAATACCTGTTTCTTTTGAGTATACAATTACCCGCAATTCGTACTGACCCGGTTGGGATGGTCTCAGGAGATATATGTCGAAATTTACCTCGCCAGGTCCCCATCGACTTGTTTCCAAATGAAAGCCGTTGAACAGAATTTTGTCATTTTGGGCATGTACCTTTTCACCTTCCAAGAGACGCACCGAAGCCTTATAGTCCGTGCGCGGAACCTGGATGGATTCCCACATGAGTGCTATCCAACCATATTGACCGGAGCGCCAGGGATTGCCAACCTGCAGAGTAGGATATCCGCATGGTCCCATAGAAAACGAACGGAGTAACAGCTCGTCCCCAACTGCTTTATCAAGCGGTGACCAATGGGGCAAAATCTGAAAATCGATATTCGGGCCGCTCAAGCGAAAACTTTCTATGTGATATGCAGGTGATGTTTTCTGTGTCCCCAACGGTGTACCATACATGGTCAATAGTGTGGGGATCAGCCTCTTCGGGTCCGCTTCCGCGCCGCGGCCCACTTGCCAGTCCACAACACGTACCACCTCTTTCCCGCTCACGGCAGAGGTTAATTGTTTTAGTATGCGGCCCTCGTGGTCAGAGATGAAATAATAAGGCGTACTGCCACGGTAGAACAGCCGCAAGACGGGATGCTCGTACTTTCCACTCCGCACGTCGTAGGGGAACAAATATACGACGTTCTCTTCTGTCTCGCTGTTCATATCGCGCACCAGGTCGAGAAAGTAAGGTTGAGTCGCCAGATAGGCTCCCCAGGACGGTGCCCAGCGGACAAAATAGTCATATGCTGTAATCCCTCCGCTGACGCATAGGATACCTGCCAGGATGGTCACTCTGACAGGGAATGAGTCCCATTGGGTCAATCGTGTTATCCATTCGGAGACCTGATAGGCACCGATAGCAGTTATCATTGCTACCGCCGGGACAACTCCAATAGCACGATGGAAGACCGGCACACGGTCGTAGCTCAAAAACGCCGGTATATAGAGCGCTAGGAGCCATAGCAGGGTAAATAGATAAACAGGATATTTCCAATTTCGCACAGTAACCACACTGCCCACTAAAAATAGCGGGATCGTCAGGAAATCGAGCATCGGCCTGCCGGGAAGATTCCAGTGAGTGTCTTCGGAGCCTTTCCAAATCAAGCCCGCCAGATTACGCCAAATACTATCTAAGAGGGCCAGGCCCGGATCACCCTTATTCCAAACAGGGTTGAAGACAGATACTTCTTCGCCTCTTCCGAAGGCGAACTCCGGGTTGACAAATAGATCAAAACTCATCGGCGTGATGACAGTGAGGGTTAACGTCCAAAACACGAGTAGAGATATGAGATTCAATCGAAATTGTCGTTTGAAAAAACGCCACAGGAGCCATTGGAAAGCAAAGAACATAGCAAATAATGCCAAATTGAGACGCGCTGAGGTATAGGTGTATAGAGAGAAACCGGACAATAGACCGGCTACGACGAACCACCATAATGAGACACCGCGCAGTGCTCGCCACAAAGACGCTACCGCTAGCAGAGTGATCAAGGGTTGCGTCAACAGCCGATATCCGCTGCGGCTCAGATGCACGTGGAAAAACAACGTTGCCAGGACGGCCGCGGCGAACAGCGCTATCCAGAATGCCCGTTCTGTGTGCGCCCCCTCGCCTTCCCCACCGCCAAAACGGAACATTTCACGACCGGTCCACCAGATAGCAAAAACTGTCGTAATGCCAACTGCCGCAGCCAACAAATGAATCTGAAAGACGCCCACCTCCGTCACTGTAAAGAGAACAGCCAGCATCCAAATCCACAAAGGTTCTTTTCCAGAATGTGTGTGATAGAAGACTGGCCAGTGACCTGATTGTAAAGTGTCCACAGCATCCATCGCATAGGCGGCTTCGTCGTAGTAAAGGCCTCTAGGATGTTGATCAAGCACTGCGACCCTCAGGATTATTGCTACGGCCATGACCAACGCGAGTAGCACCACCTCGCACCACACCGGAGGTGTCGTTCTATCCCCTGTCGCGGATTTCAATCGCTCTTGCATGTCACTCCGTTCCATCTCTGCTTCTGTCGAAAACGAAATACGTTCGAGAGATTCCTCGTCATCGCTTCACACAGCACTTGGGACATCTAATAGCACTTCATCGATCCGGTCCAATGGGAACCACGTCGCTTTCGGCATACAGCGCACGGAAATGTTCCACCCAGGCACGATGCTCCGGCTTTTCAGGTTTTGCTTCGAAAAGCAGAGGGCTGCCAATGACGATGCGCTTGACGCGCGGACGGGTGATCGCCACGTTCAGCCGATTCGGCTGGAAGTAAAATTCGGCACATTGGGCGGCATAGCTCGGATCGCTGGTCGTCAGGGAGACGATCACGATCTCGCGCTCCTGGCCCTGGATGCGTTCCACGGTGTCCACCACGATCTCATTGAGGCTCTCGTCGTGCTGCGCGACCAGCTCCTGCAAGTACTTGCGGATCAACCTGCCCTGGGCGCGAAAGGGGGCGACGATGGCGATCTCGCGCGCGGAGAGGCCGCATGCCAGCGCCTCGGCTGCCAGTTCGGCGGCGAGGCGCGCTTCCTCCGGCGCGCGCATGCCCCGCTCGGCATGGTGCATTTCGACAAAGATGTTCGGGCGCTCCGGGTCGAGCAGCGCGGCATGGCGCTTCGGCCGCCGCGCCAGCTGCAATCGGCGTCCACGCGCCTCCGGCGCCGGACGCAGCCGCCCCTCGTAGAAGCGGCGGCTGGGAAAAGCGGTGATCTCGGCGTTCATCCGATAGGTGATGTCCAACATCGTGCCCGGGGCGTGCTGGAACAGGGTCTCGAAGATCGAACGCGTGACCCACTTCTCTGCGTGTTCCCCGACAATGACTGGCGCCATCTGTTTGTGATCGCCGATGAAGATGTAGCGATCACCGGCCAACATGCCGGCAATGGCCAATGGCAGCGTCACCTGTCCCGCCTCGTCGAAGATCACTGTGTCAAAATGAATGCCACCCAGCCGACTGGTGCGCAGGGCAAAGCAGGTGCCGCCGACGATATAACCCCCGTCTTGGAGCTTGTACAGGTGCTGCGGAAAGTATTCGTAGTTCGCCACCTGACCACCTTCCCAGCCGAGGTCATCGGCGTAGCGGGGATGTCCCACCTTGAACACGTGGGGATAGCGCGTGGTCTTCGCGATCGTGCGCAGGGCATTGTTGATGGCGCGGTGGGTGAACGCGGTCACGAGCACCCGTTGGCCCGCGCCGGCCAGCGCACTGGCGATCATCGCCAACACCCGCGT
>JANXAX010000130.1:0-1900 GCA_025062175.1 Anaerolineae bacterium
ACATACCCCAGCGCCAGCTGAAACTGGCGGAAACTGGTCGGCAGGCTGCCCGGCGGCAGGCGTTGCAGCGTCGCGATCACCTCTTCCCACCGCTCATGCAACACCGCCGCGGCGCTGTTCACCAGGTGGGCCATGCCATACAAGGACAAAGCCGCCCAGATGATGACCGGAATGCTTATCCCCAATCCCCACGTGGATGCCCATCCCCGACGCGATAAAGGGACAGATGCGGCTCCATCACCATAACTGCATAATATGCCCGCCATCATCACGACCGGCAGCATCACCGCCGGCATGGACAGCAACGTCTCTCCCATATTATGGACGGCGAAGGCTACCAAGCCGGCGAACAGGCCGGCCATCCAGATGGCCCGTTCACGCGGCAGATGCATCACCGCGCGATAACCAGAACGGAGCACCAGCAGCCCGATCACCATCACCAACAAGGCACCCGGAATGCCCAGCTCCGCAGCGGATTGCAACAGCGCGTTATGGGCCGTTCCCAGAAATACATAGGGGACGGGATCCTGACGCGCATCCCAATAATCCAGCAAGCGGGCGCCGTAGGTGCGCGGTCCGCTGCCGATCAAGGGATGGTCACGGATCATCGGCAGCGCGTAGCGCCACATCGCCAGGCGGGCTTCGTCGGAACCAGGGCGGTACCACTCCAGCAGATTGGCGGAGACAGCCAGGCCGACGAGCACCACCATTCCTGCTCCAGCCCCCAAGAGGAAGCGCCGGCGCACCGCGGCAGAAAGTGCCACCCGGCGGCGCATCAGGAGTGCCGCGAAAGTAAGCAACCCCGCCAAGGCAGCCAGCCAGCCACCGCGCGAGAAGGTGATCACCAGGACGAGGCTGCACAAAAGCAGCCACAGGAAGGCGTTGAGGCGCCGCCAACGTGAATGCGCCACCACCACCGCCGCAGCGCCCAGGGGCAACGTGTACGCGAGCAGCCCAGCTACCAAATTGGGGTTGGTGAGCGTGTATTCGAGACGATGCCAATAAGGCGGTAACGGATCCTGCCAGCCGCCGATCGACCACCAGCCCGGCCGAAACTCCGCAAACAGCGGCCACCCGAAATACCACGCCAGATACTCCAGCAGGGCGAACAGACACACGATGCTGACCGTCATCACCAGCGCTTTGATGAACGCAACAACCGGCCAGCCGGCGCGCAAGCGCTCCAACGTCATAAAATAGAAGGCAATATAAGTGAAGTACAGCACCACATCGTTCAAGCTGAGGACGGGGTCGCGCGCGAGCAAGGCGGATGCCAGAATGATCCCACCCAACACGATCAACGGCAGATCGAGCACGCTGGTCGGTATGCACCAGCGACGCACCAGGAGGAAAACAAGCCATGACACGATCAGGCCAAAGTACAGCGCTTGTGTGATCAGCTTGGGCAGAAAAAAGTAGAGCCCGTATGGCGTGCCACCGATGAACGTGTTATAGACGAGCAAACCGAGAACCGCGACCCATGCCCAAGGCGCGCTTCGCGTGGCGGGGATGTCGGGTTTTGCTTCTATAGTGCACATGTGGGATGCCATTGCCTCTATGGCGGCACGTTTCGCAGACGATACACGTGCATGTTCGCGCGGCCTTGCGCGCGTGTCCAGGCATAGTCGCTGGAGAACACCGCTTCCAGGCGCGCGTCCTGTGCCATGCGCCGGTAAGCCGGCGACCAGTCCGGAAAGAACACGACATAGTGGGCGCCTTGCGCTTCAATAAAATGCAACAATGCTGCCGCATCGTCCATTATCGGGATGACCTCGGGCGTGATCAGCCCGGCGAGGTCGAGCAGGCGTCGCCCGGAGAAGTAACCGACTGCACCGATGTCGTGCACGGCGATCAGGCTGTCCGCCGGTGTGTGGGTGGCAAGCCAGCGGGCGGTGGCGAC
>JANXAX010000130.1:1910-7173 GCA_025062175.1 Anaerolineae bacterium
GACCATCTCGCCCTCGATGAAGCCGACGTCCTGCGCATAGGCACGCGCCCCCAGGCCAAGAAAAATGAGATAGGTCAGCCCCCCAGCCGCCAGGGCGGTGCGCTCCACAACGCGGCGTGCCATCCCTGCTCGCAGCGCCTCGCGCAGTTGGGCGCTGCCCACCACACCGAGCGTCACAAAGGCAGCCAGCACGGGCATCTGGTAACGGCCGTGCTGATAGGTGAGCGGTAGCTGCCCAGCATATAACGTCAGGTGCGTCAACCACCAGCTGGCAAGCAGAAACACGGCCGCCCCGTGAGAACCCCCTCGCGCAGCGGTGTATCTGCGTGCCGTCAACCAAGCAAGCCCGATGGCGAACCAGAAGCCTGGCAACAGGAGCACCTGGCCACCGATCAACGCCGCCTGGACCACCATCAACCAGCGCTGCCCCAACGGATAGAGTTCCAGCATCGCCCGATACTCTTGCTGCTTGGCATACAAGGTGTTGGGGAAGGGATGCCCACTGACGGCAAAATGGAACGCCAGATAGGGCAGCAAGGATAGCGCCACGCCCACGCCCCACCATGCGCCGACCACGGCCAGCCGCCGCATGGCGTGACGCCACTGCCATATGACGCATAATGTCGCTAGTCCAACCAGCAACAACCCCTCTGGCCGCGTCAGCACCAGCAAACCGCCGAGCAGCCCCGTGATGAAATATTTCGAGCCGGTTTCTCGTTCTCCATCCCCTTCAGGTTCTCCGGATGCCTTCCCGCTGTCGCAAGGTCTTCGCAGCTCGGTGATCCGCGCGATCAATCCCAGCCCCAGGCCGCTGAACAGCAGCGTTTCCATGCCGGACACTGCCGCCCAGACCAGCTGCCACTGCATCACACACGCCATCCCGGCCAACCATGCGACGCGCGGCCGTCCGGGCAGCAATCGGCTGCTCAGCCGGGCAGCGAGCCAGGCGTTCACCCCCAACGCCAGCACACCCAGGCCATACGTCCATATCAGATGGGAGATGCCCAGCCGATACCCCAGCGCCAGCAGGATGCTCCACAGCGGCGCCGTGGAGCCAGCGCTCACCTCGCCAAGCTGAAAAACCCACGCGCCGTGGGTGCCCAGGTTGCGCGCGTAGGTCTGGTGAATCCAGGCATCATCGAGCGGGAAGCCGCTCACCCCATAAACAGCCCAGGCATAGAACAGATACCCACCCGCCAAGAGCGCGGCCATCGCCACCCAGCAGAGGAGCGCGGGGTGGCCGTTCCAATGAAAACGCACAATTGTCGGTTTTGCCCGTCTCAATTGCACCACATCCCCTCGAGCGCCTCCAACCGCCGCTGCGCCTCGGACAGGAAGGGATCCTGGATGAGCAGCAGCCGGTACAGCTGGCGCGCCGCAGCGTAGTCGCCCTGCGCCTGGTAGAGGTCGCCCAGCGCCCAATAAGGCGCCGCCTCCTCCGGCCCGATGCCGATGGAGAAAAGCGGCGGCAGCAGCCCAAAGGCTACGTGGCGATTGTAGAGCACCACCTCAACGTCGGTGGGCAGAGCGAGCACCGGCAGGGCGTCGCGATACCAGCGTGCGGCCGCATCCCGATCTCCGCGCGTCTCTGCCATCTGTCCGAGATGGTAGGCAGCCCGCGGCCGCCCGAGAAAGAGCGCGATGCGCCAATCCCGCTCGGCGGCGCTCTCCTCACCGCGCGCTGCGTGCACTTGTCCGCGGATAAGGTAGGCTTCACCACACGCGACGTCGGCGTGGATGGCTTGCTCTGCCGCCTGCACGGCATCTGCCAGCTCGCCCCGCGCGAGGTGGACGCGCGCCAGCGCGGAACGGGCCAAGCAGCCGACATCGGGATCATCCCGCAATGCCGTCGCATACTCCCGCACAGCGTCCCACTCCCGACGCGCCAACGCCAGCTGCAGCCGCCACAAAGTGATGGGGCGGTCACCCGGCAAAACCCCCTCTGCTCGACGGACGATCTCAGCCCAATGTGTCCGCCGTACCTCGTCCGCTTCCCAAAACGGCGAAGCGGCCCATTCGGGCGCGGCTGCCAGCGCCCGGCCGTAGGCATCCAGGGCGCGCGCCAGGTCACCCATCTGCTGGTAGAAAGAGCCCAGATTGAGCGCCCACAGCGGGTCAGCATCCGCCGCCACGGCCGCCTGCAGGGCCGCGAGCGCCCCTTCGCGGTCGCCCCGGCGCCACAGCGTCGCCGCTAGGTTGGCGCTCTGCCGGCCGTGCACCGGTTCCGCTGACAGGGCAGCGCGATAAAGGTCGGCGGCTTGAGAGGCACGGGAGGCAATATGCGCGACATCCGGCTGCGCCTCTGCGGCACTCAGAATGTGCGCCAGCTGGAAGGTATAGATCGCCATCGCTCCATCCATGTGACGGGCATACGCCGCGGCCGCGATGGCCTCCTCCCAGCGCCCTTCTTGGAACAAGTGCACGCTGCGCTGAAAATGATACTGCGCCCCATCCCACCAGAGCAGGCCAAGCGCATATAGCACCACACCGCCCAGCACCGCCCACGCGGCCGCGCGCGCGAGGTCAACCCGTCGGGATAATATGCGCAACGGATGGATTGCAGCGTGCACCCGCATCTGCTCCGAGACTGGCGTGGTCAGGGCATATGCTGTCAGAATCAGCACTGGGAGCACCACGGGGGTGGCAGTGAAGGTGTCCACCAGGTTCTGAGCAGCGAAGCCCGCCAGAGCCGCTCCCACGGCGCCGATGCGCATGCGCTGCGATGACGTGGCAACTTCCTGCCAACGTCGGCGCAGTGCCAGCCCGACGCTGCCCAGCAGCCAGCCACTGGTGGCCAGCCCCATCAGGCCAGTCTCCGCGGCGGTGTTCAGGTACCAGTTGTGGGCCGTCATCACCTGACGGCGCGGCAGGGAGGCGTCATTGCGCCGCAGGAGACTGCGCCCAAAATTGTAAGGCCCCACACCGGTCACGGGATGCTCCTGCAACGTTTGCCAGGCAACCTGCCACAGCGTCAGGCGAAAGTTGGTACTGCCGGCCCGTCCGACGAAGGTGCTCCGTAGCCAGAGCGGTGCAAGCACCACCCCGATCAGAGCGACAGCTGCCAAACCGATGCCCCACACAAGCCAGCGACGCCGGGTCAGGGGTTTGCTGAACGGACGCACGCACCCGTCGTCACCGCGCGGTTTGGCCTCCATCGCGGCGCGGCGCCGTGCCAGCCAGCAGCTCAGTGCGGTCAGGGGGAGGGAGACTGCCAGCGCCAAGAGCCCGCCGCGTGACATGCTGAGCGCCTCCACCGACAGCGCCACGACCAACCAGAGGGCCATCGCCCGGCGGTGGTCGCGCGTCGGTGTGGTGAGCATGATGGCGAGTGCTGGCGGGATAAGCAGTGCCATGTAGGCAGAAAGCGGCGTCGACCCGTTCAGGGCCAGCGATAAGCGGTGCAAGATGGGCGGAATGAGCTGCCCGCTGCCAATCGTCGGCCAGCCCTGGACGAATTGGGGCAGCAACGGCAACCCGAAGTACCAGCTGACCAGCTCAGCCCCGCTTACCACGCAGACGACCGCGGCGCTCATATACAGGGCGCGCAGCACAAGAGGGTTATATCCACGCCGCCCCAGATCCACCAGCAGGTAGAAGAGCAGCACCCAGGTGAAGGGCGTCCACAACTGCTCTAGGCTGAAGCGTGGGTGGATGCCCACGAGCGCGGTGAGGAACAGGGCGACCGTGTAGGCCAGAATGGGCACATCCAGCGGCGTGCGCGGCAGTCCTTCACCGCGGCGCAGCCGACAGATCAGCCAGCCGAGCAAGAGCGCGCCGACGGCGAGATGATGGAACACGCGCAGCGACAACCAGAAATCGGTGTAGAACGTGCCGCCGATGAAGGTGGCGTACAGAATGGCGAGGAAGAAGAGGATCTGCAGTCCAAATGGTTTGGACGATTGCATCGCTATGCCCTGGCTGCTACTGCTCCACGTTGCCTGCCACCCGCTATGATAGCAACAGGTTGAGGGCATTGTAGCTTGCTTTTGTGAGGGGAGCAAAAGCGAACTATCGAGAGTGTTGAAAAGATCTTTTGGTCACTAAGGTTTTCATAAGAGAGTAGAGTGATAAAGATGGCAACTTGGATGTTTTTTAATAGCCTCAGCTGCGTTCTGGATCTTGCACGGTCACGCCATATGTTGCGGAATCCTACAAGATTCCTATAATGAAGATCGTATCATAGGATATCACAAAACATCCCAGTTGCACTTACTCTATCTAGGTGTGCCACAGCAATGTACACACATTCTTGTCTAATAGAGCATTGGTTAGATAAGACCAACACATTGATCGTCAGTCGTTCTGTACCTCTTACCCGCGTGCTCGCCGGCATGATGGTGCTGGTGATTTTCTGGTTAAGCCTTTCCCAAATACCTCTCAATTATTATTGGGGTCGAGATGATGCTGTGATAACGCTCAGTCACGCTCGTAATCTGGTGGATTACGGTTTTATTAGCGTCAATCCCAGTGGCGGTCGGGTCGAGGGATATAGCTCACCAGCGCAGTTTCTGATCTATACAGCTCTGTTTAAGACGTTCGGTCTGTCCTATGACACTTATTTCCTAATCCAGGTCTTAGTTGCATCTTTCCTACTCGGATATTGCCTCATGTTGTTCTTCGAAAACGCACCATGGCGAGGATTGGTGCTCACCCTTATGGCGGCCTCGTTCTTGAGCAGAGATGCCAGTTTCTTGATGTGGCATGCTTCGGGTATGGAAAACGCGATCACTCACGTACTTTTTGTCCTTGCCACATACGGTATGGTCTCCATCACCTGGGTTGAGCGAATGCAATTGGGACATTTCCTCTACATACCGATTGTGTTCCTCGCCGCGATTACCCGCATCGAGGCAGCTTACTATATCTTTCCTGTTATGGCTGTATGCTTGTTAGCATCCCTAATGTTCCGGACACAGCCGCGTAAGTTGCGAGATCTACTCCTGTTTTTCGGTTCTGTTCTGGCTTTATGGTTATTATTCAACCTCTGGAGATATCACTATTTCTGTGACTTATATCCCAATACTGCTTACGGCCAAGACAAAGGAGACATTATCACCAGAGTGGCCCAGATTGTGGACATCCGTTCGACTGTCTCCAGAGTTGCACGCGCTCTTGCACGGAATAATTTGCTCGTCCACTACGGCTACCTAGTTCCCCTAGCGGCTCCTATCTTCCTTTTTGCCGACAAGTCCAAGAAATCGTTAGTGCTGTATGCTACTATACTTGTGTGGATTTTGTTGTGCTGTTTCTACCCATTTGTGTT
>JANXAX010000131.1 GCA_025062175.1 Anaerolineae bacterium
GCACGATGACCACCGTGGCGCTTATCGAGCGGGTCAACGGTCGGTATCGTTTCGTGGCGCGTGGCGAATCCATCACCACCCATGGATGGCCGTGGTCGGACGTGACAGTGGGCCTCCGTGCAGCCGCGCGCCAGATCGAACAGCTGGTCGGGCGCACCCTCTTCCGTGCGGACGGAACGCTCATCCGACCCCGCACAGTGCATAGTGATGGTGTCGATCTTTTCGTGGCGGTGAGCAGCGCTGCGCCGCCGATGCGCACTGTTCTCATCGGTCTGACGGAGATGAGTGTGCGCAGTGGGCAGCGGGCACTTGCCGCGGTGGCCGGTGTGCAACTGATGGAGCGCCTATCTCTTGACAGGGGGACAGAGTGGCGTGATCCCAATACCTGGATGACCGCCTTGCAGCGTATACGGCCTGAGCTCGTGGTCCTCGTAGGCGGATGTGATGGCCGGGTTAACTCCGCGATGCTCGACTTGGTCCACCTCGTCGCCTTGTATAACCGACTGTTGCCCCCCGCCGAACGCCCGTTAGTGTGTTACGCCGGCAATGCCCAGCTTGCTGAAACAGTCGCTCAGGCTTTCGCCGGCTCAGGTGAGCTGCGCGTGATGGCTAACGTGCGCCCATCGCCCGAAACCGAGAACATCCTCCGGACCGCGTGGGACATTGAAGCGCTCTACCAGGAACGTCGATTGATGTCAACCCCGGGGATGAGCCAGGTCGCCGAGTGGGCCGAGGGCGCAGTGATACCCACTGCACGCTCCTTTGCGCAATTGGTCCACTATGTGGGAGCACGTTACGCGCTGAACGTGATCGGCTTCGACGTGGGCAGTGGCCAGATCACGGTGGCTTCCTATGCCGGTAGAGCACTCGATGGCGTTCCTGCAGTCCAGAGAGACGCAGAGATGGTGGATCTAACCGTGCGCGCCGACCTGGGAGTCGGATGGAACATCCCATCCGCGCTGCAGCAGATCGCCCCCGAACAGATCGCGCGTTGGTTGCCCGACGAAATGGATGCCGAGCGGATATGGGAGATCTTGCTCAACAAAAGTGTATATCCTCAGAGTGTGCCGGTCGAGACAACAGAACTCCTGGTGGAGCACGCTTTTGCGCGCGAGGTGATGCGCATAGCATGGGCAGCACATCGCGATCTCATCCCAGCCAAGGGGTGGGATTTGATCCTGGGCAGTGGCCGCATCCTGACTCGCTCCCCTGCGCCCGGTTATCCTGCTGTATTGTTTTTGGACACGCTGGAACCGGTCGGGGTCACCCAGCTGGCCGTTGATGTGGGCAACATCGCCACTACGTTGGGTGCAATGGCGAAACGTAACCCCCTCGCGGCTACGGATGTGGTAGAATATGACGCTTTCTTGACGTTGGGCACTTTGGTGGCGACCTCGGGTAGCATCGTTCCGGGGGATATTGCCGTGCGCCTGAAAATCAGGTGCCGAGACGGAAGCACTTTTGAGGAGAAAGTGCCAGGTGGAACGTTACGGGTCGTACCGCTGCCTCCCCACCGCTTGGGAACGTTGGTCTTGCATCCGGCGCGGAAGATCGATGTAGGAGTGGGTCGACCTGGCACGGACGCCGTTGCCGAGGTCGAGGGAGGTACCTTGGGCATCTTGGTGGACACGCGGGGACGCCCTTTATCCTTCCCGTCCGAAGCCTATGCACGTTGCCGGATGGTGCGTGGTTGGTTGGAAGCCGTGTTGTCCAAGCAGAGCCACCGCATGCAGACCGATGCGGCTGCAGAACGTATCCGACCGGCTGCATGAGGGTGTCCGCGGCGGAGCGGCGGGGAATGGTTGCCGGCAAGATGAGCGGAGCGTCTAGATGGGCGCCTCTTGTGCCCGTCGTCCGATGTGAGGAGTGGACGCGCGTGCGCGTTGAGCGCACCCTCCCCACGACAGCGGAGGTGCTCGTGCAGGAGGGGGAACGCGTGCGGGCGACCCAGGTGATCGCACGTGCCACACCCAATGCCTCGCCCCACATGTATATCGTCGATGTGGCCGGTGCATTAGACTTGCCGGAACGAGACGTATCATCGGCCATGGTGAAGCAGCGCGGTGAACACGTGCATGTGGGTGAACTGCTCGCGGTGCGGCGCAGTGCTTTGCCGTTCGCTTATCGCGCTTGCCGTTCGCCGGTCGCGGGTCGGGTGAGGACGGTCTGGTACGGCTGGGCAGTGATTGAAACGGATGCGGGCGAGGAGAGAAGCCCTGTAGAGATCACGGCCCAGGTGGATGGATACATCGTTGCCGTGGCGCCGGCCAGATCTGTGACGATCGAAACCGAAGCAGCATGGATCGAGGGAGCCTGTGGCATCGCAGGGGAAACGTACGGGGTGTTGCAGGTCGTCCGCCAATCTTCCGCGGCGCCACTGACGCCGGAACAGTTGCCTGCGGACGCGACAGGAGCGATCTTGGTGGTCGATAGTTGCGTCACACCTCCGGTTTTGGAGCGAGCCGTTGCGCTGGGGGTCAAAGGGGTGATCGCCGCCGGCATCCCAGCCGCGGCTTCGGACGTCGCAGCGTTGCCCGTGATGGCGACAGAAGGGTACGGGGCACAGCGCATGGCGCCCGAATGGCTTCGATTGTTCCGGGCGCTGGAAGGCAGCTATGCGAGTCTCATCGTGCCATCGCCACATCTACCACCGTGGCTACGCCGCCGGCCCGTCGTCATCATCTCGCGCACATCGGGGGTTCATCCCAAGGGTGACCTCGAGGACCATCTGCGACAGAGCCGTCCGCTATGCCAGGGAGAGCGTGTCCGGGCTGTGCGCGCTCCGCTGGCAGGTCGCTGGGGGACCATCGCGACGGAAATAAAAGGTCAACAGCTTGAGACACCTTCTGGAGTAATATCGGCCGGCGTGGCAGTGCGCTTCTCCCCCGAGGTCCTCGCCTGGCTGCCGTATCTCAATTTGGAACGCATCGTGGGCACTGCCCAGCACAGAGAGCATAGAGAGGAGTGACAGTTATGGCCAGCAGCAACAAGTTGTTCGTGATGATCGCTATTTTCCTAGTGGGCATGTTGGTTTTGGGATTGTTCGCGATCGGAGGGGTGGTCATTTTCGGCACCATCAATCGCCAATCAGCCCGTCCGACCCCGACTGCGACCTTGGCAGTTGCCAAGTTGCCTCCCACGCCGACCATCACGTCCACCCCCACGGCCACGCCATCGCCCACCCACACGCCCTCTCCTACCCCGACCAATACCCCTGTGGTGCAAGCGACGGCAACGCCCAGTCGCATCGAGAGTGCACCAGAGGTCAGTGGGCAAGCGGAGGCACCTGCTCCGGCTCCCACCTGGACGCCGGCACTCGAGGCGGCGGTGGCGGCAGAGGAGAGCACTCCCGAGACCGGAATCGGTGGCTTGGAGATGGTTCTGATCGCTGTGGGACTGGTGGGCGTGCTGTTCATCGCCCGGCGTCTGCGCACCAGCGGTTGAGAACGCAGTCTTGGCACCGCCCCGCTGAACCGAACAAGCCCAAGCATATAGCGGGGGATGCCTTCTCACGCTATGTGTTGTTCTGTATAATATGCGCTGGATGGGAGGGATAGCTTCGCTGCCATCGCTGATTCTATGACGCTCTCGGACACAAGGGGTACGGATGTGAATGGCTATTATAGTAGAGGAGCGTGCGCAGTGAAGCAGCACCGTGCTGGCCTTTGGGAGACGTTGCGCTACCAAGGTGGACTTGGCGCGGTGGTGTGGGTATTGCACCGCATCACCGGGTTGGGCATCCTCTTGCTGGTGAGCATGCACGTGATGGCCGCTTTCTTTATGAACGCGCTCGATGACCCGATCTCGACCACGCTCACCCGCTGGTACCAATCGCCCCCAGTTCAGGTTTTCGTCTACTTCTGTGTCCTGTACCACGCGCTGAATGGACTGCGCGTTTTGGTGGAGGATCTATACCCCCCATTGTGGCGTTATCACCGCGAGCTGATCTGGCTGCAATGGGCGATGTTCATCCCGATTTTCGGATTGCCTGCCTTTTTCATCATACGGGGCATTGTCGTGGGTAATCCCTGAGGAAGAGGGAGGGATAGACATGCGGCGATTGGGCGAGTGCAACGGGTTGGAGTATTATTTGTGGCTCTTCACCCGCCTGAGCGCCATCCTGATGTTGGGTGCTGGCGCCGCCGGCATTGCGTATGCCAATATATGGGGGCGTACCTTGATGGATGCGCCGGCACAATATCGCTGGGCTTTCTTCCCCATTTACTGGCACGTGCAGAACACCGATGTGCCAGATGTCTTTCCGGTGTGGGCGAATGCCTTCTGGCGCGTGTGGTGTACCATCTTGCTCTTGCTCGCGTCCTTGCACGGTTTCAATGGACTGCGGGTCGTGCTGGAGGACTATCTCCATCCGCCGGTGCTGGTGTTCCTAGTTAAAGGGCTCATCGGATTGCTATTTATGTTCGTGTTTGGCGCTGGAACGGTGATCATTTTCGAATGGTTCTGAAAAGATCAAGGCGAAATGGGTGACCGACGGCGCTTATGAAAGATGAGACCCTGTTTCACAGATATGACGTGGTGATTGTCGGGGCGGGGGGAGCTGGACTGGCAGCCGCTCTGTATGCCGCACGCAGCGGCGCTGTGCGGGTTGCGGTGCTTTCGAAAATGTTGCCGGTGCGCTCACACACCGGCACTGCCCAGGGAGGCATCGGCGCCGCATTAGGCAACCATGAAGAAGATCACCCCGAATGGCATGTGTTCGACACGATTAAAGGAAGCGATTATCTGGCCGATCAGGACGCTGTGCGCGTCCTATGTTACGAAGCCGTGGAACTGGTCTACGAGCTGGAACACATGGGCCTGCCATTCGACCGTACGCCCTCGGGCCGCATCGCGCAACGCCCCTTCGGCGGGCATACCAACAACGTGACCAAGCAACCAGTGCGCCGTGCCTGCCATGCCGCCGATCGTACTGGACATATGATCCTCCAAACCCTTTATCAGCAGTGTCTCAAACATAGGGTCACTTTTTTTGACGAATTCCAAGTGCTGGACGTGATTCTGAGCCAAGGCGTCGCCGGCGGGGTGGTGGCACTCGAAATCGCCACTGGCCAGTTCCATGTCTTCCACGCGCGGGCGGTGATCCTCGCCACCGGCGGTTGGGGAAGGGTGTGGCAGATCACCAGCAATGCCCATAGCTTCACCGGCGATGGGGCAGCCATCGTCCTGCGCCACGGCATTCCCCTCGAAGATATGGAATTCTTCCAGTTCCACCCCACAGGTATCTATAAGCTGGGCATCCTCGTCACCGAAGGAGCGCGCGGTGAGGGCGGTGTGCTGATCAACGGACGTGGTGAGCGGTTTATGGCGCGCTATGCCCCCAACCTCAAGGATTTAGCCTCGCGTGATGTCATCTCGCGCGCCATCTACCTCGAAATTCGCGAAGGGCGTGGAGTAGACGGCAAGGACTATGTGCACCTGGACATTCGCCCGGAGACGATCAATCATTACTTTGATCTGGACGGCAAGAAAAACCCCGACGGCACGCCGCGTCGCATTACGGCGGCCGATATCCAGACACGCCTGCCCGACATCACCGATTTCGTGCGCACCTATCTGGGGATCGACCCGCTCACTCAGCCCATCCCTGTCCAGCCCACCGCCCACTATGCGATGGGGGGTATCCCCACCGATCTCCATGGGCGCGTAGTGGTCGACGCGCACAACACTGTCCTGCCGGGTCTCTATGCAGCCGGCGAGGTCGCCTGTGTCTCGGTGCATGGCGCCAACCGCCTGGGCACTAATTCGCTCGTGGACATTCTGGTCTTCGGCCGGCGCAGTGGGCTGGATGCTGTGCGCCACTGCCGCGAGAACGGTTTCGCGCCGTTGCCGAAGCAACCGGAAGAAGCCGCTCGCGCGATGCTAGAGGGGCTGCGCACTCGCCCTCCCAACCAGGAACGCATCGCCGACATCCGCGCCGAGATGCAACGGGTGATGATGGACTATGTGGGTGTCTTCCGCGAGGCGACGGGGATCGAGAAAGCAATCCACACACTGCGTGCGCTACAACAATGCTATCAATCTGCGGGTATCCACGACAAAAGTCGGTGCTTCAACACCGAGCTGCTGGAGGCTTGGGAGCTCGGCTGTCTGCTCGATCTGGCCGAAGTGACCGCCGTTGCCGCCCTGGCACGTACTGAGACGCGGGGATGCCACACGCGCGAGGATTATCCGCAGCGCGATGATGCAAACTGGCTCAAGCACAGCTTGGCATTTCGCACCGCCCAAGGTATCCAACTGCAGTATAAACCGGTGACCATCCTGGATTATCCGCCACAAGAACGCATATATTGAAATCACCCCGGGAGCTTAGAATTCAGCCCAGCGAGATGAGGTCCGGGATCTTATGAAAGTCACGCTTAAGATTCGCCGCTTTAACCCAGAGAAGGATCATGCTCCCTGGTGGGGGCACTACGAAGTGGAATGTGAACCTACCGACCGTGTGTTAGACGCTTTGAACCAGGTTAAGTGGTATCAGGACGGTTCATTGACCTACCGGCGTTCGTGTGCGCATGGCATCTGCGGCTCGGATGCGATGCGCATCAACGGGCGCAACCGCTTAGCATGCAAGACGCTCATTCAGGAGCTGAGAAGTCCGATCACGATCGAACCGCTGTTGGGTCTGCCGGTCATCAAGGATCTGGTGGTGGATATGACACCTTTCATGGAACATTACCGTTCCATTCTGCCCTATCTGCTCAATGAAGATCCTCCCCCGGCGGACGAGCGATTGCAAAGTGCAACCCAGCGTGAGCGCTTTGACGATACCACTAAGTGTATTCTGTGCGCCGCCTGCACTACCGCATGCCCGATCTTTTGGGCACGGCCGGACTACGTTGGCCCGGCGGCGATCGTCCAGGCCCATCGTTTCATCTTCGACAGCCGCGATCAGGCGGCCGAAGAGCGGCTGCGCATCCTCGACTCTTCCTCGGGGGTGTGGCGCTGCCGCGGCATTTATAACTGCACCGAGGCATGTCCGCGCGCAATTCAAGTGACGCAGGCGATCGCCGAGATCAAGCGTGAGATCCTGAGGCGCCGCCGATAGACTGCGGTCGACCTGCCTGGCCCTTTATCAGGCCACCCGTTCCCGAGCGGTCCAGGCAATT